>DXOJ01000376.1 GCA_019412865.1 Bacteroides sp.
ATTTTTCTTCTCCATGCATTCCCAGATGCCATTTACCTGCCATATAAGTATGGTAGCCTCCTTCTTTCAATACCTCGGCTATTGTGACACAGTTCCGGTTGAGGAATCCTTTATATCCCGGCACTCCCCAGTCGTTCGGGCTCTTTTGATTCTCTTGCTTAAACGGATCTTCGGACATTTGCCCGATACCTGCCTGATGCTGATACAGTCCTGTCATTAAACTGGCTCGGGCGGGGCAAGAACGTGAAGTGTTGTAGAATTGGGTGAAGCGTACTCCTTTGGATGCCAATGCATCAATATTAGGGGTCAGTATTTCTCCACCGTAGCAGCCGATATCGGAATAACCCATATCATCTACCATAATCAGTACGACGTTCGGCTTTTCCTGTGCCGAACAAAACGATGCCATCAGTAAGGGGGCAGTCATTAAGAAATTCTTCTTTACCATAGTATTATCAATTATCTGGAAAACAAAAGTAGAGAAGTTTATGCAAAAGGAAGGAAAAATGCTAATCAATAAAGAACAAAATCAGGTATATCCACAAAAAAAACACATAATTACTCGATCAGCATTTATTTTAACAATGAACAGTTTTTGTCCTTTATTGAACAAATAGTTTCCTGTTCTAAATTTCAATCTCGTTACCTTTGTATCAAATCAATACGTTGAAGATATCACTCAGAAACGCAAAACTAAAAAGTAACAAAATGAGAAAGACACAGCTTGTTTTGGTCGGTTTACTACTATCCTTTACAGTAAATGCGACCAATGATATTCCCCGTCCGGAATATCCACGTCCGCAGTTCGAAAGAGCCGAATGGATTAATTTAAACGGAACATGGACCTATGAATTCGATTTGTCGAATTCTGGAAAGAACCGACAATTAACTACCGCAAAGCAGTTAAGCAACACAATCACCGTCCCCTTCTGTCCCGAAAGTAAACTATCAGGAGTAAATCACACGGATTTCATCGAACAAATGTGGTATCAACGTTCTATTTCCATACCTGAAAATTGGAAAAATAAGAAAATCATGTTGAACTTTGGTGCAGTAGATTATCACGCAGAAATATACATCGACGGAAACTATCTCGGCAATCATGACGGGGGCAGTTCTTCTTTCTCGCTGGACATCACTCCGGCTGTAGAACCGGGAAATACGCATAGCTTGGTCGTTTTTGTTGCTGACAAGACCCGTTCAGGGCTTCAAGCAGTGGGCAAACAATCTACCCAGTATAATTCATACGGTTGCTTTTATACCCGTGTCACCGGAATCTGGCAGACGGTATGGCTAGAAGCCGTTTCTCCGTATGGTTTGAGATCTGCCCGGACGAATCCGGATATCGATCAACAACAATTAATCGTCACACCGGAATTTTATCGTTCTTCGAACGATGAGACACTGGAAATTACTTTATATGACAACAGTCGTCAGGTAAGTCGCAAAGTGGTGAAATGTAATAACGGTTCCAGCGTTGTTCTCCCGGTTAAGGACATGAAACTCTGGAGTCCGGAAAACCCTTACCTATACGACATAACCTACCGTATAAAAAATGCCAATGGGGAGGTTATCGATGAGGTAAAATCATACGTGGGAATGCGCGTGGGAATGCGCAAAGTACACACTTCCAACGGACAGATTTATCTGAATAACGAACCTTACTTCCAACGGCTTGTGCTAAACCAAGGATACTACCCGGACGGTATCTGGACCGCTCCCACTGATGAAGCACTAAAGAATGATATTCTGCTTAGCAAAGAGGCCGGATTCAACGGCGCCCGTCTTCATCAAAAAGTATTTGAAGAAAGGTTCCATTACTGGGCCGACAAACTGGGATTTATTACTTGGGGAGAATCTGCCAACTGGGGAATGGATTATAAAGAAGAAGAGGCAGCCCGCTATTTCCTGACGGAATGGTCGGAGATACTTATGCGGGACTATAATCATCCATCCATCATCGCATGGGTTCCCTTCAATCAGCCGCTCGAAAATCCTTATACTCTTATATCCGGCAAGATGCCGCGTTTAATCATTGATACATACCGCCTGACGAAAGCTATTGACCCCACACGATTAGTCAACGGCATTGCCGGCGATACCCATTTCCTGACGGATATCTGGGGAATCCGTAATTATGAGTCCGATACTGCGCGTTTCGCACGCTACTTAAAACCTAATGAAAAACAAGCATTCTACAATCATCAACCGTTCTTCATCGGAGAGTTTGGCGGAATGCTTTGGACCGGGGAACATAAAGACAAGGCTTCATGGGGATATGGCAAAACGATTACAAGTGAAGAAGGTTTCTACGAACGATTGGAGGGATTTATGGATGCGATAGCAAATGCTAAAGAGGTGACCGGATTCTGCTATACTCAACTGACAGATATTGAGCAGGAAAAGAATGGTATCTACTACTATGATCGTCGTCCCAAGCTGGAAATGAAACGAATTAAAACTATTTTCGAAAAGATCCCAAGTAACAGATCTTTGAAAATTAAAGAATAAGCTATCATGATAAAAAAGCGAATCTTAGTGATATCCGTATTGTGTACTCTCCTGACCGCGTATGTGTCAGGAGAAGTACCTCCCGCCAAGGTTGTATTCCAACAATACATGAACCAGGCACAAACATTCGCCAACAACTTTCCACGGGAGAAAGCGTATTTACATTTTGATAATACGAGTTATTATGTCGGTGACACAATTTGGTTCAAAGCTTATGTCACCCTTGCCGAAAAACAGACTTTCAGTCTAATCAGCCGCCCTCTGTATGTGGAGTTAGTAGACCAGACAGGGCATATAGCAGATAAACAAATTATCAAGCTGACGCAGGGAGAAGGGAACGGACAATTCATTCTTCCTCATTCAATGCTATCCGGTTACTATGAGGTACGCGCTTATACGCGCTGGATGCTTGCTTTTAATGAACCACAATATTTTTCGCGCACTTTTCCTATTTATCAGCTTTCCAATAGCGATAAACTGGAACGTAGTATCACGACTTACGAATTAAGTTCGTCGATGGAGAACCGCCCGTCTGAAACGGAGGAGAAGTTAAATGTGCGTTTTTTCCCCGAAGGAGGACAATTAGTAGAGGGGGTGACTTCGCAGGTCGCTTTCAAGGCGGAGAGTAAGAATGGAGGGAATATTGAATTATCGGGGACGATCTATACCAAAGAAGGAACAGAGATCACCTCTTTCGAGACTTTGCACGATGGAATGGGACATTTTGAATATACCCCTTCCGATCAACCCGCAATTGCTAAAGTCAGTTTTCAAGGAAAGAAATATGAATTCACACTTCCACAGGCATTGCCTAACGGGTATGTTTTGAGTACTGTCAGTAATGCCGGTGCTCTTTTGGTGAGAGTATCCTGTAATGCCGCCACTCCTCAAGACACATTGGCTGTATTTATCAGTCATCAAGGGCGTCCATCTATCCACCAGCTGATTAGTTGCCGGGCGGATGCTCCGCAGGAGTTTATTCTGCCCACCCGTAAACTACCGGCAGGTGTACTGCAGGTCAGCCTCATCAACCGGGCAGGTAATACATTGTGCGAACGTTTTGTCTTTGCCAATCCGCGTGCTCCCCTGCAAATATCAACGGAAGGACTGAAAGAGGTGTACGCCCCCTACGCTCCCATTCGTTGCGAATTGCAAGTAAAGAATGCTAAGGGAGAACCTGTATCCGGAGAATTGTCGGTCAGTATTCGAGACGGTGTCCGGTCGGATTATCTGGAGTATGACAACAATATTTTCACGGATCTGCTGTTAACCTCCGATTTGAAAGGATATATCCATCAACCCGGTTATTACTTCGCATCCCCGTCTCCGCGAAAGCAAACCGAACTGGATGTTTTATTGATGGTGCACGGATGGCGTAAATACGACATGAGCCAGGCCATCTCTACCGCTCCTTTCACTCCGCTTCAATTGCCGGAAGCGCAATTGGTACTGAACGGGCAAGTGAAATCAACCATTCTCAAGAATAAGTTGAAAGATATTGCACTTAGCGTGATAGTGAAGAAGGACGATCAATTCATAACCGGAGGAACCGTGACCGATGAAAACGGCCGTTTCACCATTCCGGTGGAAGATTTTGAAGGAACAACAGAAGCGGTGATCCAAACCCGGAAAGTCGGTAAAGAACGTAATAAGGATGCTTCTATCCTGATCGACCGTAATTTCTCCCCCGCTCCGCGGGCTTACGGCTATAAGGAGCTTCATCCAGAATGGAAAGACCTGGCCTACTGGCAACAGAAAGCCGAGAGTTTTGATTCTCTATACATGGATTCTATCCGGAAGGTAGAAGGACTTTATGTATTGGATGAGGTGGAAATAAAAAGTAAACGCCGGCAAGGAAGCAACATGGCTACCAAGATCAGCGAGAAGAGTATTGATGCTTATTACGATGTACGCCGTTCGGTGGATGTATTACGCGATAATGGAAAGATTGTCACCACCATTCCCGAATTAATGGAAAAGTTGAGTCCGCAATTTTATTGGGATCGCACCAATGACAAGCATACGTATCGTCAGAAACCGATCTGCTATATTATGGATAATCACATTTTGTCTGAAACAGAAACTCAAATGATGCTGACCGAGGTGGACGGATTGGCTTCTATCATCATTAGCAAAGGCACCGGAGGTATTGATGACGACATTATCCAAAATACAAAGATGTCCGAGGTGACCGATAGCACGGGAGTCGACATAAGCAAACTGGACAGATATAGTGTTTTCTACCTGATTCCCCTGCCCAGACGCGATGTGTTGAATAAGAGCCAAAGTGCTGTATTAGGTACCCGGCAAACTGTTATTCAGGGATATACCCGTCCATTGGAATATTATTCTCCTGCCTACCCTACCAAGGAGCTATACATGGATAAAGTAGATAAAAGACGGACGTTATACTGGAATCCATCCGTACAAGCTGATGGAAATGGGAAAGCGGTGATTGAATGTTATAATAACCAATATTCCACTCCGTTGATTATTCAAGCGGAAACGCTGGGTAAAGATGGACAGATAGGAAGTATGAGGTATTCTACCATTGGGAAAATAGAGCAATAGTCCATCTGTTTCTTACTGAATTAGTTATTTAATTCCCCTATAAAATGAATGGGGATGAAGTTATTCCCGATTCGGAATCCTTCATCCCCATTATTCATTTAATGATTATAAATGCTTGTACTCAAACAATAGCTATTAGTTCTTTTTCTGTTTTTTCTGTCCCGGGTAAGGTTCTACCATGCAGCGTTTCGCCCATGCTTCGTATGCCTTAGCCATTTCCGCTACTTTTTCAGGATATTGGGCAGCCAAGTTATGCTTCTCGCTGCGATCTTTATTCAGGTTATATAATTCCCATTGTTCACGATCTTTCGGACGAACCAGTTTCCAGCCATCGTTAGAAAGGAAAGCGCGTTCGTTGAAGTGTTCGAAACCAAGATAATCATGCCCTTCACGATGTCCGTTTTTGAAGATAGGAAGCAGGCTCTTTCCTTCCATCGGGATGATATCATTTCCTTTGTATTTAGTAGGATAAGTAGCTCCCGCCATATCGATACAGGTTGCCATAATATCCATCACATGTCCGATTTCAGGAGTCATTCCTCCCACATTCTTTTTGATTCCTTTCGGCCAGTGCGCAATCATCGGAGTACAGATACCTCCTTCATAGGCTTTCGCTTTCCAGAAACGGAACGGAGTATTGGCTACATTTGACCAGCGAGCTCCCAATGAAGCATAAGTCGTCTCCGGGCCAGGCAATACCTTTTTATTACGTGGGTATATAATCTTCTCTCCCTTACGAGTCATATCCGGACGGTCATTTTCTCCTCCACTCATATTCTGACATTCTTCATTACTGCAACCATTGTCAGACAGGAAAAGGATCAATGTATTGTCCAACTGGCCGGTCTTTTCAAGCGCATCGATAACCTGACCGATTCCCTGGTCCATACGATCAATCATAGCAGCATGAACAGCCATAGCACGGGCATCCCATTCGGCATTCGGATTATCTTCCCATTTGTCGTTAAACTGACGCTCGGACAGGAAATCATCCATTCCCGGGAAAATACCTAACTGCTTCTGACGTTCGTAACGGGCATTACGGATGGCTTCCCAACCTACTTTATAGGTATCCTTATATTTTTCAATATCTTCCGGAAGTGCGTGAAGTGGCCAGTGAGGTGAAGTGTAGGCAAGATACATGAAGAACGGTTTGTCATCTTTCGCATACTCTTTCACTTCTTTTACGGCACGGTCTGAAAGAGCCTGTGTGATATAATACCCTTCCGGTACTTCTTTCACAGGCACTTCGCCCTCTACCAGACTGAACGGGTCGAAATAGTCCACCACTCCATAAATTGTTCCGTAATGAGAGTCAAAGCCACGGTTTACGGGATAATGACATAAATCAGAGAATGTCTCATGAACGACGTGATGGGCCAGCCATTCACGCTGATCGTCACGCAACGGTGTTTCGGCAATGTGCCATTTTCCAACCATACTGGTGGTATAGCCCGATTCTTTCAATACTTCGGCAATAGTAACGGCATTACGTGAAAGTGTACCGCGATATCCCGGCAAATGCCCGTCAAAGGTCATACGGCCGATACCTGCCTGATGCTGATAAAGACCTGTCAATAAAGAGGCACGTGTAGGACAACTACGACTGGCATTATAGAAATGGTTGAAACGTACGCCCTCTTTTGCCAGTCTGTCCAGATTAGGGGTGTGGATTTCACTACCATAGCATCCCAAATCGGAATAACCAAGGTCGTCTGCCAGAATCACCAGGATATTAGGCTTCTTATCAGATTTCTTGCCCTTTGCTTCTGCCGCAGAATGACCGGCAACCATCAGGGCTGTTGGTAATAGAAATAATTTTGAATTCATAAGTTTAATGTCTATTTTTAATTTGTTTTTCATTGTATCACTCTTTTCCTTTGTCTTTGTTCGCATCGAACCACTTACAAACTTTTTCACCCAACTTAGCGACTACTTCCGGGTGTGACTTCGCTATATCATTCTTTTCGAATTTGTCTTTCTCTATATCGTATAGCTGCGCATCACTTCCATCGCTATTTATCAGCAGTTTCCAGTTGCCACTGCGGATAGCTAGATGAGGACTTCTGTCATGTGGGTTTCCCGGTTTTTTAAAGAATTCATTTCTGCCAAAATCCCACATCAAATCCGTTTTACGTTTAGCTTTCGACTTACCTAAAAGAACTTTATCATAATTTTGTCCGTCTCCCTGATAACCTTTCTCTGTTCCAATTCCGGCTATCGCACATAAAGACGGATATAAATCGACTGCACACAGCACGCTTTCGTTATTCACTTGTCCTGCCTTTATCTTCTTGGGATATTTAATCAGGAACGGCATACGGATACCACCCTCGTAAAGACTGTTCTTTGTTCCTCTCATATATGCAGCACGAGCGGATTGGAAGCTAGGAGCCGGTCCATTGTCACTGGTGAAAATCACGATTGTATTTTCTGATAATCCCAGTTCTTCCAGTGCTTTGATAAAACGTCCGATCTGTTTATCCATTTCAGCAAGAACAGGAATGAAGGCTTCTTCCGTATTCCAGCTTTTGTTTTCCTTTTGCTTAAATTCCGGTACCCAAGGAGTATGCATATCATCCGGCCACAGATTCAGGAAGAAGGGTTGGTCTTTATGACGTTTGACAAAGTCAATGCTCTTATTTACGAAGTATTCGGTACGTCTCCAGCGTTTCACGCTGTCTTTAGCCGACCAGATCCAATTGGTAGCAGTGATTGCCGGGTCCGGTTCCGGGCTTTCATACGTCGATATATATTCGTCGAAACCATAATTCTTAATAGAAGGAGCGTTATGTACGTCGCGTCCGCCTCCCATGTGCCATTTACCTATATGCCCGGTAGCATAACCTGCACTTTGAAAAGCACGTGCCATGGAAGGATTCTCGTCACTCAAAAAGTTACGCTGTTCACACTTCTTATTGCTAGCTTTATTATTTAAAAAGGTATTAATTCCTACTTCAATAGGAAATTTGCCTGTCGTTAATCCGCAACGTGAAGGTGAGCTGACTGGTGCGGATGAATAATACTGATTGAATAACAATCCATCCTGCGCTATCTTATCAATATTCGGAGTAGGAACAAACTTACCTCCATAACAACCGATATCTCCGATTCCCATATCATCTACGTAGATGATGACAACATTCGGTTTTGTTTCTGCCTGCATACTGGCCACAGGTAGCAAAGCTCCGAGCCAAGGCAAATGTTTCTTGATGTTCATAATTATTCTGATTTAATTAACTGTATTTTTTGTCGGTTTTTGTGTGACTGACCTACAGAGCAAAAGTAGGGAAGTTTTTTAAGAGAGAGGGAAAAATACAAATCAATAAAGGAAAAAAACAGGTAAACAAAGGTGGGAGCAGCTAATCACAATCTATTATAAGCGAATAGGGAAGATATAATTTCCTATATCTTCCCTATTACTATTTATTTATAGGATTACCATTCAATCTGCTGATCTTCATCCGGAATCTGGGTATTGATATTCCGCTGAAGCGTCATGCTTCCTTCCACTCTATATTTGATGGGAATCACTTCCGTTGCACTTCCACCATAGGTAAAATCCTGGAAATCATATTCAAACATGATTTGAACATAACGACGTTCCAGATAAGGACGTGTAGCATCCATAATCGATGTACTACTATAGATAGGTGTTCCTATCAGTTTGAATTCCATTTCGTTACTTGGATCGTCCGGTTCCATATCCAATGTTCCATCTTCTCTGAAGTGTACATTGATTTTATACTTCTTACGTATGTCTTTATCCATATCCTCATTAATCAGACCGGCATAAAAGAATACGGAATTGTTATCTATCACATATCCTGTACGCTTGTTCGTCGTTCTTGCATTCGTATCAGGCTTACCATTTATATAAGTGTACACTTTCATGGAAGAAGCCGTGTACGAACCGGAATAATCATTAAAAGGTACTACCTTCAACAAAGCTTTTGCATAGTTCTTACGTGGATGACTTTGATAATCATAGGCTCCATCATCAACAATGGTTAACGGTAAAACCCATTTCTCCAACATATCAATGCCTTGTAGATTAAAATCAATATTTAATTGTTCTACGCACGAACCGGCAGGAATATGTACCGTTTCGGGAAATTCATATTTATCTTCCTCCATTTCCGTATACCACAATTCCGGACGATAAAGACTAAAGCGCTCGATATTCAACGTTTTCAATGTGTCCATATCCACTGCTATATGTATATCTCTGTCTTGTCCATTTACTGTAGAGCCACTGACAATGACAGGCAACTGATAGGTCACTTTTCCATTATCCTTATATCTGACGTAGATGGTAGTAACACCATCGCCTCCTGAAGCGATAGGCGCTTTGAAAGATACGTATTGTTCATACTGCTCATCTTCCCACTCATTATTGCAAGCGGTTCCCAAGACGATGACAGCCAATAAACTTAAATAAATATATATATTCTTCATATCATATTCTTATTAGGAGATTAATCATTGTATGTCCATCCCGGATTCTGCGTCAACCGTTTATTACGTTTTAGCTCATCGTGGCTGATAGGCCAGAAATAGAGCTTACGCGAGAAGGCAGTAGGTAAGTCCGCAATTTCAATCGGAGTATAGAATTGCTCTCTCTGCTCCTCTGTATCCGACATATAGAAATTACATCCGTAATTCTTCTTAGATTCTTCCACTTCTGCATCTTTCCATCTACGCAAATCGAAATAACGTTGCCCTTCGGCCATGAGTTCAATCTGACGTTCACGTTTCAGCTTCTTGCGGAATACTTCCCGGTCTTGATACTCCGGTGTTGTATAATCAGGAACACCTGCACGGCGACGTACTTGTCTGATCCCTTTTTTCATTTCATCAATGTCACGTCTGACGGAATAACTGGTAGATCCGTCCCATGATGGAATGTCGTATGAGGATCCATCTTCCAGTTCATTCAAGGCTTCGGCATAGATTAGCAGGATTTCAGCAAAACGAATGGCAGGTTCTGCTTTCGCTTTTACCTCTTTACGGTTGGTATCGTCCGGATGTACGTACTTTATGATACCGATGCCGGATCGCAGATAAATACCTGTACCGGAGAAACCGTCAGTATTGATACCATAATAATAGTTGACTTGTTTCTCTACGTCATTCTTATAGTCTGTCGTCTCTGCATTTTTCAGTAAAGCCCACACACAACCATTGAAAGAAACAGAAGCATAGAAGCGCGGTTCTCTATTCGCATATTCCTTATATACACCTTCTTTTAGTTGAGGATATGTACCTGCTTCAACCTCCTTTTTGGTAACAAAACGCGTGCCGGAAGGATACTCTTCTTTAAAATGTTCTCTGCTGAATTCGTCTCCGTTTACCATATAATAAGCATCACACATCTTTTGTGTCATACCATAAGCATTACTTCCTCCACCTAAAGTCTTCGGCATCTGGAGTTTCACCATTTCAGCAATACTGTTTGCTCCCTGGTTACGTCCACGACTGAAAATCAACTCCGGATTCTGATACATCGCTAACGAACCGTTGAAAACTGCCCGGTAAGATTCGTAAGGGTCTATATCACTATATCCACCTTCGTTCCATGTCTTTGTCGAGAAGTCGCCATCCTGATAAGGGGCAATAGTAGCAGGATATCCGGGTTCAGCAATATTAGTAGCCTTTTTGTGATAGAGTTCATAACGGCGACCGTTATTTTCTCCGGGGAGTTCCATTACATCTCTTGCCGCAGCCGCTGCCCTAGCCCACTTATATTCATTGTATTCCTGAGACATCAGGCAATTTCCTTCGTAGTCTACCAAATCCGAGAACTTATCCGGATCTCCCGGACGGGGATTATTGATAGGGCTCGCTGAATACAACAATGCTCTGGCACGAGCCGCCAATGCTGCTCCCCGAGTAGGACGCGCTACCTGATTGATGGGCCGCGTCAGAGGAAGGTCTTTAGCTGCCAGGCGCATCTCCGATTCGATGTATTCCACACATTCATCATACGAATTACGTTGAATTTCCAAATCATCATAATCAGCAGTGTAATCAAGTCCTTCATCAGGCAACAAGGGTACAGGACCGTATTTACGAAGCAACAGCCAGTAATAGTAAGCGCGAACGAAACGTGCCTGTGCTTTCATATCAGCTCTCTCTTCTTCCGTATACTTCGTATTCATATCAATATTTTGAATGAAGATAGATGCTTGACGAATTCCTTTATAACTATCATTCCACGAATGTCGGTAACTCTCATCATAAGTACCTGTTTTGAATGTCTTATACGCATCAAGACTGTTACCACCGAAGTAGATATCATCGGCAAAATTAGTGATTGTATTAAGCATGTTGGATACTTCCAGATTGTATCCACCTAAAAAGGAATAGGCATGCGCTAACCATTCTTCCGTGTTTTCCTTGTCAGTGAAAACATCCTCCAAAGAACGACGGTCTTTAAAATATTTGTCTGAGTCGAGGTTATCCGAACAAGCGACGGCAATCACACTCAATATAATACCAATATACAGTTTATATATCTTTCTCATTTTTCATGCATTTAATTAGATATTCACAGTTAATCCCAAAGTAAATGTCTTAGCAAGCGGATATTTCTCTCCGTTAGAGACTCCCATTTCCGGATCCCATTCTTTAAATTTAGCAAACGTCAAGATATTGGTACCTATGAAAAATACACGTATCTTGTTAAACCGCATCTTGTTCACAATCGATTTCGGTAATGTATAACCTACTTCCAATGTTTTCAAGCGTAAATAAGAGCCATCTCTGAGCCAATAGGTAGAAGCTCTATAATTGTTATCGTTTCCTCCATAACTAAGCCTGGGATATGAAGCATTGGGATTCTCATTGGCCGGAATACCCAATGTGGCAGCTGTCTCCGCATCGACATAGCGGTCTTTCACTAAGTTCGTCAGGATATTTCCCCACTGGCTATTTTTAAAGGCATATACAGTAGAACCATTAATGAAGAACGAAGACTTACCTGCCCCTTGAAAGTGTGCATTAAAATCGAACCCTTTCCACTGTGCAGAGACACCAAAACCATATATCAGATTAGGCTTCGTTGTCGCACCGATTGCCACCTCATCACTGGCATTAATAATTCCGTCTCCATTGACATCTTTATATTTGATGTCACCCGGTTGTACCTTTCCCCAGTTAGTTTGCTGCGGACTATTGCGTATATCATCATAATCCTTAAATAATCCCAAAGCGATCAACCCTTTCGCCTGATTAACTCTGTAGCCAGCCTCATTCTGATAAGGATAAACTGCGTTCATTTCATCTTTCTCCAGAATCTCATTTTTGCTGTAAGTAAAATTACCACGAACAGTCAGATTGACTTTTCCTATTTTTTGCTTATAAGCAAAGTTTCCATCGAAACCTTTCGACTGGACACTTCCCACATTCGCTTTCGGATTACTATTCACACCCACAATGCCAGGTAGATATTTACGTTCCATATAGATTCCATCACGCTGTTCATGGAAGTAATCTACAGTAGCCGTAAACTTATCATTGAATAAGGATAAGTCCACACCCGCATCGTGTTTGGTTGCAATTTCCCAAGTGACATTGTTAGAGGCGAGCTGCGTATACTGCATTCCCGTATACACATTGTCCGGCGAACCGTAATCACTCCAAGTCCAACCATTTCCATCATCCTTGATAGTGTACAAATAGGGGAAACGTACGTCCATTTTATCATTACCAACCTTACCATAAGAGTAACGTAATTTGAACATATTCATCCATTTCAGATATTTTTTAACAAGCTTCTCTTCCGCTATGTTCCAAGCCAAAGAAAAGGCTGGGAAAAAGCCGAAACGATGTCCGTCAGCAAAATTCTCCGAACCATTATAGCCAAAATTGAAATCGGCAAAGTAGCGATAATTCCAGTTATAGCTGGCACGTCCGGCCAATCCCATGTGACGTTTGGCAATACCATTTTTCACATCTGTTCCAATATCAACCGTGGTCCGATAAGCATCCTGACTATATTTCAATGTTCCGCCCACATGATGTGCATGGAATGCACGATTATATTGTAAATAGGCTTCTAAAAATTCACGACGCTCACCGGTAGAGGAACTTGTCTGTTCCATCGGTTGCTCGGCACTTTGTTGCTTGAAAATCAGGTTTCCGTCATCATCGCGTTCTCTTTGAGCACGCCATGTTTCCGGCATTCTTATCCGGTTAATTTCGCTTTGGTTATTCGTATCAAACCCGAAACGGCCTTCAAAACGCAAACCTTTGGTAATAAAATCCAGTTTTTGCTCTAAAGAAATGTTTGTTTGAATCTTATTATTCCAGATTTCTTTATATCCAGTCTGTGTAACAAGTACCCAAGGATTCTTGCGATTATCTTCTACTCCATGTGCAGGAATGTAACCATTAGAATACATGACAGGAATACTAACTGGGTTCTGTCCCATTAATGAAGTCCATACATTAGAACCTTGTCCCGGTGCATTGCGTTTCTTTAAAGAACCGGATACACCTACTTTTACAAGAGTAGTCTTTGTTACATCAATATCTGTATTCAAACGGTAATTCCAACGTTGACTACTAGGATTAGTATTGTAGTCCTTACGCATGGATTCATCCGTTTTGTACATCCCTTCCTCATTAATATAGCTAAGAGATACAAAGTAACGTGCAGTACTTCCACCACCACTCATATTCAGATTGGCACGATAGGTCATGGCTCCATCTTTTAACAATACATCCATCCAATCTACATTCGGATATAAATCCGGATCAAGTCCCAATCGCAGAAGTTCCATTTCGTCATCTTGATAGATTCTCTCTTGATTACGAGTAATTCGTGCCTCATTCATCAACATGGCATAACTATAGCCATCTGCAAATTCCGGTGTAATAGTACGCGCATTATAAGAGGTCTCCACTTTGGCATTAATCGTAATCTTACCTTCCTTACCATGTTTAGTGGTGATTAATACTACACCATTTGCACCACGAGGACCATAAATTGCCGTCGTAGAAGCATCTTTCAATACTGTAAAAGATTCGATATCTTCAATATTGATTTCATCCAAATCGCGTTCAAAGCCATCAACCAGTACTAATGCAGAGCTATTGGCACCAAAAGTGGAGATACCTCGAATCCAGAATTCAGAAGTATTCACGCCCGGTTGTCCGGAAGTTTGCATGGCAAGGACACCTGACACATTTCCGGCCAGCGCGTTAGAAAGATTTGCCGAAGGATTTGATTTCAAGACCTCTACATCTACATTCGTCACCGCACCAGTCACAGTCAATTTCTTCTGTGCACCTGTTCCCGTGATTACGACTTCGTCAATTTCTCTGGCATCCGATTCTTTCATCGATACATTGACCAGATTCTGGCGTTTCACCAATATCTCTTGCGCATCGAAACCAATGTACGAAAATACCAAACGAGAAAATTCTTCAATATTAATTTTGTAACGCCCGTTGATATCTGTTATCGCTCCTAAGCCTGGCTTATCCTTTACTGTCACATTGACACCAACCAATGGTTCTTTATTCGTGTCCGTTACGACTCCTGTTACCTCAATAGTCTTTTCTTGAGCAAAAAGGGAAACAGAGACTAATAACAGACAAATCGTAATAAATTCTTTTATTCTCATGTGTTCTTCTTTTTATTGATTTTCTTGGTTCTGATTATCATTGGATTCTTCTCCATCTAAATCTTCAGGTGCCTGTTCTTTAGCAATCTTCCGAATCTTATTATTTCCCCAATCACCTACATAGAAAGTCTTTGTTTCCTCATTATAGGCCAAAGCTACCGGTTTGTTAAAACGAGCTCTCTCGCGCACTTCTCCATTTTGCTTGCCCCATTTATAGCTACTCGCGGAAGCGGAACCGCGTCCCGCAAACGTAGAAACCACTCCATCTGGGGTCAACATTCGAATACAATGATTCTCTCTGTCTGCGAAATAAAAGTCATAACAATCATCTTTCTTTTGACGCGCATACTCTTCATTAAACACAAAGACACCTTGCCCTGGTGCATTGATACGTGCATTAATACCTACAAGATCCTTATAATCAGCCTGACCGGATTGTCCGCATACGATATACGGAGTTACCAATTTTTTAGTTTCTTCATCATAATTGGAGCGAAGTATATAATGTGACTCATGCATGATAATATAAATATATTTACCAGTCGGATGAGGAACCATACTAAAGTCGACCGTCTGATTAGGTACACTAAATGCCAGAAGATCATTCAACCCTTCTCCACCGGGAACTTTTGGATTGTTATTATAACCGTTCTCTTCAAAATTATATCTGTATACATTGCCTGTAGCACGGTGATTGAAGTAGAGCTCTCCCGTTTGTGGAAGAACCATAGATCCATTACAAGCATTACCACGTGCCAAGGCTATCCAGCTGGACTCTTTGAAATCCTGTCTATCTGCACTACTGCCACGTTTTAAAATAATATTGTTTCTATTCTCAGGACCACCATTCTGAGGAGCGGCCAATATCATATCACCATCATTAGTCCATGTAATAGTAGTTGCACGGTTAATATTATCCAGTTTCTTGGTATAGATCATTTCCTGTTCCAGATCCAGTACCCTCAAAAGCCCATTATTTTGAGACAAATATAGGATGTTAGAATGTTGGGGATCAAAAGAGAACCAGAAAGGGTAATCTATCTTTCCGCAATCGTCGAACGGGCCAACGTCTACAATATCTCCCTGCCCTAATTCATCTACATCACCACATAAGTCTGTTACTACCGTTTGTGGATCATACTTATATTTTTCTGACGCTATCACAGTTTGCTCACCGACTTTTACTTCAATAGTTCCTTCGAAACAGCTTTCCGGTGTAGAACAGTAGATAGTGCTGCCTTTAGCACTGACAACAATAGCTTCTTTCCCACCCACCTTAACAGAAATAATAGAACGATCTATTCCAAAGTTACTGCCATAGATAATCATCTTCTTCTTTCCACCTCCCGACTTGGGTGTGAAATCCGTTACCTCTACTGGTTGATTCGGGTCATAAGGCGCTGATGTCTCATCTTTACTATCTTTACAGCTGCTAAAACAGACTGCAAAGAAGAATGCCAACATCATGCACTGTAGCCCTATGCTCCCATGTTTCATAGTTTTACATTTCATAATACACTAGATTTAAATTATTGATTATTCTGAACTTTATCCATTAATACCTTCATCCAGTATCCTCCGATTACCGAACGCGCTCTAAAGCCTACCCATCTGCCTCTGTCAGTATGATGCCAGTCACTGATAGGTACACGAGATACTGTTTCATTGATATATTTATAGACAGGATCAGAGAGTTTCTGGAAGGTCTCCTTATCTGAGGACATAGCTGCTGTCCACATAATCCAATCGGATTTTGTGTATTCTTTGCGGGAATCCAAAGGAAGTCCATAAGGATTCTGTTTTGTCAAGTAATAATTAATTTCTTTCCCGATTACATTGTTAGGGAATAATTTCAGATCCCACAACTTATCCCAAACCATATTGTATTTTTGGTTCCAAGTGTTTTTACGGTCAAAAGCCAAACGGTAATGGTCGCCTTCATTTGCCATTTCCTCCCACTTTGTTGCCATTTGCTTGGCTGTAGCTGCATATTTATCTGCGACATCATTCAAACCGAGCATACGAGCCATTTCGCTGTATCCGGCTACGCCCATGATAGCTTTCACTGAAAGATTGGCATTATGAGCCCAATGTCCGGCGAAGTCATCTGTGCAAAGTTGATTCTCTGGGTCCTGTCCAAACTAAGACTTTTTAGTTATTTTGCTTATTATCAGATGTGTATAGCTAACATGTCTTGTTTTTGTGTTGTAATTAGTTGGTTTTTCAAGTGTTTTTGTAGTCTATAAAAATGATTTATTTCTTGTATTTGAGGTATCCCAGATTGTTTCAACGAATTCTAATTCTAGAATAAAATATCAACAATTCATGTATGATAAAAAATGATATACCCCCAAATGTAGTTTCAGGAATTTTAAATAAGATGGAATAAGAACATGGTATATTAGTGGCGATTTAAAACAGACTAAAATGATTCCATCTATTCACTTGACCGACAGATGTTTTTATATCCCTATCCCCATTATAAATCGCGAAACATTGTTCCGTTGGAGTATTGGATAGTTGAGCCCATTTTGAAACACCTTTAAAGAAATCAGGTGAATAGGTTGCGCCTGATTTGATTTCATATGCATACTGTTTTCCGCCAACCATTCTTAATAAATCAACCTCGTTGCCAGTACTATCACGCCAAAATGATAATCCCGGTTCGACGCCTCTATTATAGGATTCTTTTACAAATTCATTGATGACAAGATTTTCAAACAATCCTCCACGTAAAAAATGAGTAGTTATTTGTTCTGCATTTTGTATGTCGAGTAAAGAACAGGCTAGCCCTGTATCATAAAAATATAACTTAGGAGTTTTTACCAATCGTTTGGCATAATTGTTATAATCTGGTTTCAGTAAATAACAGATATAACTTGCTTCTAATATAGATAACCAGTTAGTAGCTGCTGTGACAGAAATTCCACATTCATTTGCTAATGATGAAAGATTTAATAATTGCCCTATGCGACCTGCACATAATTTGAGGAATTTAATAAATTTACTTAGATCCCCAATATTACGTAATAATCTCACATCTCTTTCTACATATGTTTGTATATAGAAAGGATAATAATCATCCGGATTTATAGCTTTGTCATAAATACGTGGATAAGCTCCCTTAAAAATTTCTTCATTTACACTGGATGACAATATTCCTCCTTTTTCCATTTCATAATGCGAAAACGGTAGTAGCTTGAGTACTGCCGTACGTCCAGCTAATGATTGATTCACGCTTTCCATTAATAAGAAGTTATGAGATCCAGCTAGCATATACATACCTTCTTTATTCTCTTTATCGGTATGCGTTTGGATATAAGAGAAAAGTGACGGAACTCTTTGAACTTCGTCGATAATTGTTTTATCCGGATAGGTGGAAAGAAATCCTCTCGGATCATCTGTAGCAAATAATCTCATATCAGGATCTTCCAAAGACACATACTCATAGTCCTGAAAGGAATTCTTCAATAATGTTGATTTTCCAGACTGTCTAGGTCCTGTCAATGTGACAATCGGATATTTATTTGCCATTTCAATTAGCTTGGATTTCAATATTCGTTCTATCATTGCTGCTTTCAT
>DXOJ01000377.1 GCA_019412865.1 Bacteroides sp.
ACGTATTCCATAATGACGTTTCACCATGTGCTCGGCCGGATATTCATAGAAGTGGTAATAAAGTGCCTTGCGCCAGTTCTCCGGATGTTCTCCTTTCAACAGAGGAACAAGTGAGACTCCCTGGATATCCGATGGCACCTCTGCTCCTGCCAATTCGAGGAAAGTGGGTGCATAGTCGATATTCTGTACCATTTCGGTGATATCTCCTCTACGGTCGAGGCCTTTCGGCAAGCGCATGACAAGTGGCGTGCGCATGGATTCTTCATACATAAAGCGTTTGTCGAACCAGCCATGTTCGCCCATATAGAAGCCCTGGTCGGAAGTGTAGACAACGAGTGTATTATCCAGTAATCCTTTTTCTTTCAGATAATCGAGTACACGGCCTACATTGTCATCCAGAGACTTCACTGTCTTCATGTAGTCGCGCATATAACGCTGGAACTTCCAGTTAGCCAGTTCTTTTCCTTTCAGATTTTGCTTATAGAAGTCGTCGATAATCGGAGTATAGAATTTGTCCCATGCAGCATGTTGTCCTTCGTCCATTCGGCCCAAGAATCTTTCATACAGTGATTTTAACCGTGAGTTTTTGTCGGGACGCAGCATTTTGAGGTCATAGATCATATCCATATCTTTCACGATACTCATTTCTTGTGCGGCAGCAGCCGGACGACCTTCATACTCATCAAAGAAATTATCCGGTAATGGGAAAGTCTTGTCCTCATACAAAGCCAGATTGCAGGTATCCGCCATCCAGTTACGATGAATAGCCTTGTGATGAATCAAAAGGCAGAAAGGCTTTTGCGGATCACGCTTGTTTTCCATCCAGTCGATGGCATCATCCGTAATAAGATTGGTGATATAGCCGTGTTTCTGAATGGTATCATTGTTCTGCGTGATAAAGTTCGGATTATAGTAGTCTCCTTGTCCGGGGACGATTTGCCAGTAATCAAATCCTGATGGCAAACTCTCAAGGTGCCATTTACCAACTAATGCGGTCTGATAACCGACTTTTCTCAAGAGTTTAGGGAAAGTCTGTTGAGAACTGTCGAAAACGCAAGTGGTATTATCGTAGAATTTGTTTGCACAGCTATGTTTGCCCGTTATCATGCAGGCGCGGCTGGGGCCGCTTAGAGAATTGGCTACAAAACTTTGAGTAAAACGTACTCCGTCAGCAGCAATACGGTCGAGATTCGGAGTTTCCATATAGCGAGTGTCATAACAGCTCATCATTTGAGCCGTATGGTCGTCTGTCATGATATAGACAATGTTCAGAGGTTGCTGTTCCGCAGTTTTTTGCTTGCCTGCACAAGAAGCAAGGGAAGCTACAGCAGCTACTCCCGCTAAAGGAAAGAATAAGTTGGATTGCAGTTTTTCCATAAAAACAACTTTATATTAGATTATAGCGACAAAGGTAGGGGATAGCCATCTATTCAGACTTCCACAAATCACCAATTAATGTCCAATATTCTACAAATCTTTTTGTTTCATCAAAAAATATAGGAAATCACTATTTACTTGCTATACTTATAAGTGGCAAAAAGGGGGATTTCCCCCCTTTTAATTGAAAGGTATTCATGTCATTAAAAAATCTGATGACAAAATAGACCTTTTACTCTCCTGCTTCGGGAAGCGGTTTGATCTTATCCGCTAGTGCACTCCAACCCGCTTTATATGCTTCTACTTTATCTGTTGCTACAAAGATAGATTCCAAAGCATCACAACCTTCGAAAGCCGTAGCATTATATCCTAAGGTAGTTGCTGATAAAATAGTCAAGCTTTTTAAAGCAACACAGTTCTTGAATGCCAAATTGAAAATATTAATAGTCCCTTTCGGAAGAATAATTGTTTCAATGGATGTGTTTTTGTCCTTTTCTGGCAAAGCAGGAAGATTTATATAAAATGCGTTAGCTGGAATAGCAGCACTATATACCAATTCCGATAAATCAATATTTACCACACCACTTGCTGTCTTCAGAGGTGTAGCGATGTGATCTCTAAAACTTGGAGCTCCTCCGGAACACGTTCCTGTCACCTTAATACTCGATACCCCCTCCGGTATTGTGATAATCGCACCTGTATATTCTATAGTAGTCCTGTCTC
>DXOJ01000378.1 GCA_019412865.1 Bacteroides sp.
GTGTAATATAAGACTATAAAGAAATGTGAAAAACTGAATCCAGGCTTTAAATGAGCCTAGGCTAACAGGCAAAATGAAGGAAGGAGAAAAGTCCAATGCAGAAGAGAATTAATAGCAGTGATTAATTTTGCAAATCGAAAGAGAGGGAGTTATTTATGCAAGAAAGATTGAAAAATGCGTTAACAGCAATCGGCTTCTGTATGTTAGCTTTGGTGATGACTAGTGTATTTGCTACAACAGTAAAAGCAGAAACAAATGCAGAATTAAAAAACAGAGTGTATGAAGAGGTTTTAAACAATCACATCACGAATGAAAGTGACGTAATTAAGGTTGCAATTGAACAATATCAGGAAAAACAGATGAAGACCCGCGCCATTGATGCAAAGCCGGATGATTATTTGTCAATCACACAGGTAGTGGATGAAAATGGCAGCGAGCAGGATATTATTTCAACGGGTTTGTTGATTGTAGACGAGCATCAGCAAAGAGTAGCAATCACTGATATTGTAAGCAATACGGGGCAGCTTAGCCAGTACAGCATTTATGCAACCATGAAAGTATCCGTGACAAATGACCGTCAGGCATTAAAGGTACGAATTAATTGGTTTGAAACAACACTGAACTACGGAACCTCTATGAAAGCAAGTAGTTTAATGCAGACATCCAAATATTCACCAGAGGTGGGATTCCAGTATGATGATATTACAAAAACAATTTCAAATCCTGCTGGAGGAACCCCATATCACTATACTCCAAATAATACGCAGATGATTACATATTCGACTTTAGAGTGTGGACGGTCCTGTCGTTCGTATATTAAAGCTGGAACCTCAAGTTTGAATATTGCTTATTGTGTTATATCTTCAGCCCCGGGAGGCCGCTGGGAGAGAGCTTAAGCAAAACTCGATTATCAGAACAAGCGAACTAATTGAAAATAGACGCTCCCCTTGCGTTATAGATACTAGGGGAGCGTTTTTAAATAGCGGTAGAGAATTTCTATAAGGGATGTTGTTGCTTTTTCTTTGATTTAAATCGAATGCATAAGAAAAATGTAAGAAAATTTTCACCAAACGTCATAGATTTTCAGAAGAATATATGGTAGTATAGGGCTAACAAAAAAGTATGTGAAAAAAATAACAAAGCGGAAAGGAGATGCAGGTGTATGAATAAAAAATTAGCAGGTATTTTTGCAATGTGTGCTCTGTTGCTGACTGGATGTCAGGGAGCGAAAGAGAGCAGCAAGGAAATTACGCCGCCGGATACCGGATGGGGGAAAACGGTGGATGAAGTGCTTGCCGACTGGAATCTGGATCGGGACCAGGTGGAAATTTTCTCCGAAACTAACAGTGCAGCCGCGATCGCAGTAGATACAGAAGCCACTGTTTTCGGCGAGCAAACTTCCAGAGTCATGTTTCAGTTTATCAACCTCGATCAGACCGGAGCGACGGGAAAACCGGTATTGTGCGAAGTAGACATCACCTATCCGGATGATGCCGATATGGATACCGTGAAAAAAGAAATGGAAAAATCCTACGGAAGTTCCAAAGACTCCATTACCCGCTATGAGCTGTACCAGTCGCTGGGCGACGATCAGCTCCCGGAATACACTTACAAAAAAGCAGATCAGCTTGCCGTCTGGTCCGGCGAGAGCCTGAAAGATGCGATTCCTTCCGATAAGAGCACCGAATACGAAACCGCCTGGGAAGCATACCAGCCTGGCCTTACTGCCGACAACTGGGAGAACTACACCGAACAAGCAAGCATGGCAACCGCCGTATGCGCATCCGGCGCAGAAGCATTTCCAATGTTTGAAAAAAACGGTGTCAGCCTCGAAGCTTATCCGGGACTGGTATATGAGCAGGTGAAAAAGTAATATGAAATGTAACTATTCAGAGCCATGCGAAATGGAAGAAAATCGTGAATCATGCTTGCATGAATGAACGGTTTTCTGGAATTTCATATGGCGAGAAGCAACATCGAGATGCAGCGCAAGCGGAATCGAGATGGGGTTCTGAATAGTTAC
>DXOJ01000379.1 GCA_019412865.1 Bacteroides sp.
TTTATATTCTTTTTCAAATACAGGATACAGAGTTACAAAATTTTAGTAGCAAAAACACAAGGGGAAAGGGGAAAGCGAAAATAAAAGAAGACGGAATAAAACAATTAAAAATAAAAAGGTCGGACATTTTAATATCCGACCTTTTTTATTCTCTACCTTTCGTTGCAATATCGACCTAACATACTTGCGCATATCTAACTACTCCGTAACTTCTTGTAATATTCTTGTTTCCATTTTTTTTCTATCGATAAGAGACGTTTACGCCTTATCTTTGTATACTCATCGTTTAGCTCGTACTCAAAATTTCCGCAGTTGATAAACAAACATGCCACTTTGATAAACCACTCTAATTTTTGTTCATCCTCACATTTATCAGCAAAATTAAAAATAGTACCTTCTTCCATCGATTCGAGAAATCTATAGACTGGTGCAGCAAACTCGTAAAAACCTGGTATCAGCATCAGCTCCCTAAATTCCTGTCTACTCCTCAGTCTATATTTAGAAAGGTCCATCATTATTCTCTTCCGTTTTAGTATCAGTAAATCCGGTTATGCTTATCTGCGATTGGATGTTTAATTGTTCTTCCCCAATCGTTCTCTTTATATCATTAATACCTTTGGCTCCTACTGTCTGAAGATAGATCATCTCGCAAGTTTTGTCGTTAATCTTACGAATTATACGTCCACCGGTATTTCTCAATTCCTCCGGATTAAGACACTTCACATAGGATGAAAGATTTGCGAAACCTTTCAAAGCTTTTGTAAAACGTTGCATGGTACATTTACGCATACCTGAGAAATTAATAAAGTCCTGAAAAGCAGTCTGCCTGTCTACCAAGACGTTGACCTTATCCCCTTCCTCTGCAAAGTATCCTTTAGCCCAATCCTCAAAACCGGCTCCCATATCAGCTTTATATTTTCGACGCATGATGTTATCCATTGGGGGCAGTATCTTAACAGAATCATCAATTAATGAAAGATAGAACTTACAACATTGCAACATGAAGTTAATATCCTGGTTCCATTCTTCCTCGTTATAGTCTGTGAGAAGGTTTTTCCCGAAGTCATCCCGGATGGATCTTGTTTCCAGATAGTCGTTATCCGGCGTCCGTTGGTGGTAATAGTCCGAAAACACCATATAAAGCAAACGTCCCTCTGTCGATGGGTCAAAGTCAACCGGTACAAAGTTTGTTGTAAAACCTATTTTCGGGCTATCCTTATAAGGTATATTAAATGATTGGTTGTTCTTTGGATTGACAGTCATGTCTGACGAAATAACGTCGTAAAACAAACCGGTAGAAGTATATCTATCGCAATCATCTATTAATAAAAAGTCGGTGTGTTGGGTGATCTGATCGAACACGTGGGGATTATCCATTAATTTAGGATTACGGCCGGATAACTTAACAGTCTTCATAAAGTGATCGAAAGTTTTAAAAAGAAAAGATTTTCCGGATCTTCCGTTACTGTCCCCGTCTTCTCCTAGTTTATTATCCATCGCATAAGGTGACCAGGCACGGGAAGGGGATTTATACCGGTGAAGAATATAGCCGATCGCAAAAATCTTATTTATCAAGTTCTGTTTTTGCTCCGCTATTTCTGCCGGTTCCAGGTTAGGCCCTGCAATATCAAAAATATGTTCTAGTCGATATCGATCCGCTTCCTCATTATCCAAGTGATCCAGAGAATATTCAAGCTCTTTCCGCCAGTGTGTTCTACTCGTATTAATTAAGTATCGAAAAATATTACTAGCATGTTCGTGTATATCGATATCCCAAGCATCTGTCCCATCTGAAAGCTTATCCCGTTTTATCGTAAACATATCTGGCAATACTTTAACTTTGTGCGGTATTACATTTTCTTCCCAAACATAGCGATCTGTAATACCCATGTTCGCCAATTGGGTTTCTATCTTATCCCCTGTAACTTCCCATACTGCATTAGGGAAGAAAAAATACTGGCTCTTCCTGGTATAACTTGTAAAGTTCAGCGTTATTTCGTCCAGATTCTCCAATGCCCCATCGCTCATACGTGGTGAATTTAGGATTAAATTACGAATATTCCGATCCAGGTAACGCTCCCTTGCAAATTGGCGAAGGAAAGTTCTTATATCCTTTCCCTTTATAGACGAAACGATCCGTCCTACTACGCGTACATATTGAGTATTAGCCGAATTTTCATCCCTTAAGGAATGAAATCCGTTTAGCTTCAAAAAATAATGTAGGCAGTCCGCATCTATTTCGTACTGTTTTCTCCCGGTTTTCTCATTTTGCGTTATCTCCCAAAATCGGGCTGGCATAGCCATTTTAAGAAGATTCCTAAAATCTTCATTCCTTTGTCTTAACTCCATGAAGTCCCGGAAATCTTTTCGTGGTTTTCCGCGCCAATCTTTATAGGTAGTCAGCCAAGAAGGTAGCCAGACCGTTAAGATATCCATGTACTTAAGTGCTAATTCCGTGGCCTTCCTTATACCGGTCGAATCGATATCCGGTATATTATATAATTTCTCAACATACTTATATATTTCCTTAATCTCTTCCGGGCTTACTTTGTAGGTTTCAGAATTAAACCACAAAGGAGAATAGCCAAGCGAAGCAACACAAAGTGAATCACGTTCACCTGAACAAATGAAAGCTTCTTCCAGCTTTTTTTCTTTATAAGGTTTATCCTCATTTTTGGGATCCTGTTTAAATAAAGCTTCTTCTTTCGCATTATATTCCCGGTACAATTTCTTTAGTTCTTCCAGACCGTTAATAAATTCTTTGGGCTTCACCCCATCAGGGGTATAACTAAAACGCCATTGTTTATCCGGGTTCAACGGTTCATATATCTTGTAGAACTTAACAACCTTTTCAGGATCATTACTAGACTGTACAATACATTCACGCATAAATATAGGATAGGTAGGCGTTGTGTATTTAGTGGTAACTTCCCTATTCTTAACATAAGAAATCGATTTTGCCACGTACCAATTTAACCGATCAATATGTTCCTGCTTTACGCGCGGGCCCATGATCTTAAGTTGATCTGCCGTGAATGTTTTTTCAAGTTCAAAGAAGCGGGATCCTTCCTTTTCGTCAGCTTTAGCCGGTCGCTTTCTGATATCCGGCTTATTGACTGACTTATTTAGTTCGTTAGTCACATTATAACGACTTGCCAGCTTAAAAATCGCTTCTGAAAAAGAGATACCTTCTTCATACATGCAAATATCAACCGGGGACATTGCTGTAGACTGATCCCCGAAGTCCGTTACCTTATAGACTTCATAGTCGTTATTTACTTTGAATTTCTTGATACATGCCGAAGCGTCGTCTTCTTCCGGGCGGCGTTTAAATTTCTTTTTGTTATCGACGCATCCTTCGGCCTGTGGATAATAATCTAAGATTATATCTAGTCCATCATGCGTTTTGCTATAAATGTCACTAACTTTAATCATAACTTCTAAAGTTACACGGTTACAAACTTTTTTCTATCTTTTTGGGGATATATCCACTAACTAAAGCATTTTATATTGTAGGCGAAAAGAAAATGTCTTAATTCTCTTTTCTTGTAATGGAGATCGTCTATCTTCATCAGCAAGGACGCATACACGGTCTTTGTCGTTGATAACATAACCTTTCTTTCTCATTTGATACTTTAGGTTTCTTAATCGGCGATCCTCCTTTACAGGCTCTTCCCCCTTACTTTCAGGCAAAATACTTTCTCTCATACTTTCTACTCCTTATATTCTGCGGATGTTACACCACATGAGAACCACGCTATTATCATTTGATTCCTTTTTAATTTGTTTTACGCTAATTGTTTATCAAACTCTTTAATACATTCAAATAGGTATTTTGCAACGCAAGGATTAACAGCATTTCCTATTGAGCCAACTCTGTGTGACCAATTGGGAAACCCATCATCATTTCTAACAATGCTATGCGCTGGGATTTCAAGAATCCTTTTTGCGCAAGTATATCCGACACTCGTATCTGATGTCCACTGTTTAAATATCGAGTTAAAGCGTCCATCGTTGCAAATGTCGCCTTGTAATCCGATTTTGTCGGAGTAGGCAATAAGATAAAGTCTTTCCCTTTTGTGCGGGTATCCAAAAGCGTAGTTTGATATACATTGCCATTCCGCGTTAAACCCGATTTTGGTAAGGTCGCATAAGACTTGTTCAAGACCGGAAATAGTGAGAGCTGACGAATTTTCAATGATGACGTATTTAGGTCTAACTTCCCGTATAATTCGGTACATTTCGCTCCATAGCCCAGAACGCTTCCCTTTAATACCTTCACGCTTTCCGGCAACACTGATGTCTTGACACGGAAATCCTCCACTAATGATGTCCACATATCGGAGACCGGTTGTTTTTGTAATATCTGTGAATCTTTCTGCATGAGGAAATCTTGTTTTTAATATTTCACCTTGAAATTTTTCTATCTCACAATTCCACAAAGTGTCAATACCTGCCATCTCAGCCCCTAATTCAAAGCCGCCAATGCCGCTAAACAGGGAGCCGTGTGTTAGTTTACTTTGCTTCATACATTATTGGGTAATTTCATGAAACACATCCACATAGTCTTTCCATGTCTTCCGGTAGTATGGCCAAACAATGGTTTCCGTCCGATGGCCTCTAATACTTTCCTGACTGTTATCTGATCCTCGTTCCATTTGAAAATCAGAACTCCGTAGTCTTCTAAAACTCGAAAGCATTCATCAATTCCTTTTTTTATCACCCTTGGCCAATCTTCAGGAAGTTTACCGTACTTCTTGGCCAACCAACTATCCTTACCAACCTTTAGAAGATGGGGAGGGTCAAATACTACCAGTTTAAAAGATTCTTCCAAAAATGGCATATCGGTAAAATCAGATACAATGTCCGGATGGATTTTCAGGCTTCGACCATCACAAAGAGTATGCTCTTCATCTCTAATGTCAGCAAACAAGGTCAAAGGGTTTTCTTTGTCGAACCAAAACATTCGACTACCACAGCAAGCGTCTAATATGATTTTCGTTTCACTCATTACTTTTTCTGTTTTGAGGGTTATAGATTTTGAAATTCGTCTCTCAACTTTTCCAGATTTCCTTT
>DXOJ01000038.1 GCA_019412865.1 Bacteroides sp.
GCCATCTTCGGCAGAAAGTTGTAATACTACTGCGAAAAGTAGTGCTAGACTAATCCTCATAACTAAAGGTAGTTTTAGATTTAAAGCATATTTAGGACATAATGCTGTAAATGAATGATTTTTTTTCATACATTTGTGGCTAACTAAAGTTTATTACTAAATGAACTATGGTTTGATTCCGGCTAGTGTTTGCGAGACCTTGTACCGTGAATCTGGAAAATTCGGAGGAAGACAGCTGTTGGTAGCAGCTTTCTTCCTTTTTTTCTTTTATTCTCTTGTGTTATTCCATGGGCTTTTATTTTTATTGCTGTCGAGTTTAATCGGACAGCAATATTTTATTTTAAGGGTTACTACTCTAATATAAATCTACTCTAATTTTAGTCTTTGATAATGTATCATCTGCCTGTTGTTGCGGTTCTTCAATTTTCCATTTTAAATCGGCAGACCTGGCCAGATAATCCAATATCTGCGACAGAGTTTCAGTCCGGAAAGTAGCCCGGTACTTATATTCTTTTCCAGACCTATTGTTAAACTGAATTTCTACATTAAAATGTCGTTCCAGACGCTTCAGGATTTCTTCCAATGAAGCATTTCTGAAAATTAGTTTTCCATCTTTCCAAGCTATCTTTCCATAGACATCCACTTTATTTTTTTTCGACTTTTGACTCTGTTTGTCGTAAAGCAACTGTTCTCCAGGAGCCAATACAATTGTTTCCTGATCGGGGGTTATCACATTTACCTTACCCTTTTCCAATACTGTTTCTATATAATTATCATCCTCATAAGCAGCTACATTAAATTGGGTACCATAAACATATACGCTCAAACCATTCGGAGTGTTTACATAAAAAGGACGCTCTTTATCTGCCTGCACTTCGAAATATGCTTCACCTTTCAACTCTACTAACCGGTTGTCTTTCTTGAAAGTGGTAGGATAACGCAATGTACTACCTGCATTCAACCATACTACAGAATGATCCGGAAGTTCATAACGTATGACAGAACCGGTAGCGGTTACCACCTCTGCATATTTCTCGTCAGTTTCTGTTCCACTAAAATATAAATATCCCAAAATCAGAGAAGAGAGAAATAAAGGTATAGTCAGAAATGCTGCATAACGCATCAATTGATTATACATGTTCTTTCTTCTATTAGTTTTTATTTTGGCTTGTGCTTGATAATAGGCACCCAATACATTAATGGATTCCATTTCTTTAATATCATCTCCCAATGCTTGTGCTTTACGGAGCAATGATTCCGGACTCATATTTTCCATATTTTCTTTCAAAATCTTATCTTTTAATTGTAATTACATTTATAATACAACTGAAGCAATTGGAAAAGGACAGCAAATACAAACTTTTTTTTATTTTATTTTTCGAGCCATGCCAAATTGAAGCGGTAATGCAATCGGCTACTAAGGATATGAACCACATTATCAGGAGTTTGTATTCCTGCAAGATAACCACGTGGTTCAGCATGATTTTCATCCATTTCGAAATATCCCGTCCATGCTCCACCGTTTAAAAAGCGATATTCACCGTCCGTCAGTAGTTTTCTTACTGGCCATGTTTTTCCCTCATCGTAGGAAAGAGCCGCGTACATGCCATATCCTTTCTTCACATTTCCATTTTTATTCTTAAATTCCAGACCACGTTCTTCCAAAGGCGTACGTTGCGGATGGTCTGTGAAAGAAACCAATAGCAAAGGGCCTTCATTCAGTCGCATTAAAACAAGACGCTGACCTCCGTCAATAGGAGGGAGTTCGCTTGCTCCATATTTCCAGTTCTTTCCCATATCATCTGATATGCTCATTGGCATTCGGAGCTTTCCTTCTTTATTCCGTATGCTATTACCACGCCCCATAGCCATCAAACTTCCGTTTCCTAATTGTACAATTCCCGCATGGATACCTGCGATTGTACTTCCCGTTCCTCCTTCTTTGAAATCCGGCAAAGGAGCGCCATCCCAAGGATCGCACCATGTTTTTCCTCCATCTTTACTGATTTGAACAGCTGCCCCATCATGACTGCCAGGACCCGCATCACAGGCTTGAACCAGCCATCCCTCACGTGTGCGAATCGTACCAGCTATAACCTGATGACGTTTGGTATGTTCGGGAGCTATCAGTTTAGGAGTGCTCCATGAAGCACCGTTATCTGTACTGGTACGTAGTACCATTGCGAGATTCTGCCAGTCTCCCGATGCTTCCACTCCATTGATATGATACAATTTTCCTTTCCCGTCATTGAGCAAAGCACTTCCTGTCATATTCCGATCCGGAACTTTAAAGAATAAAGAAGCCACATCCCAATCAGTATGCCCGGCACGCAAGCGGGAACCGAGTACTACCATCCCTCTCCCATTCTCTTCATTTGCAGAAAACCATATTGCCAGCAAATCTCCATTATCACACCACGTAACTGCAGGCTGATGATTATGCAGATAAAATGGGGTATTCGAATCACATGCCGGACGTACCACAAATGGTATCGGAGGCAGAAACATCGGTGTGATAGCAGATACTTTTTTCCATTTTATAGATGTATTTTTTACAGATTCCTGATTGAACGGGACAGGGGCAGATGTTCCCGATACATTCAAACGAGTATCTGCTTCCACAATTCTAAATCCGGTTTGGGAATGTTTATCTTCCGGGAGCATAGCCAGTCGATTGGCACTTCGCAAGTATTTCTCCGGGGTGTGATGACTCCCTCCTCTAGTGACCCGAAACTCTCCTGCCAATGGTCCTGCCGGGTCTTTCTGCTTTTCTGCGGAATAAGAAGCATACCAATCCAAGCACCATTCTTCCACATTTCCATGCATATCATAAAGCCCGAATGTATTAGGAGGAGTCTGAGCTACTTTTAAAGATACCGGATCAAAGTCACGAACCACTTTTTGATTCCGATGATAAACTGCAGGTAACCCGTTTCCTGTAGAAAATAGTGTGTATGTGCCTGCCCGACAAGCATATTCCCATTCCGCTTCTGTTGGCAAACGATAGTTTTTGCCTTCTTTCCGGCTAAGCCATTCACAAAAGGCAACAGCATCGGAATAACTCACATTGACGACTGCTTCATCATCTTCCAGCGAAACACCGTTTTTTCCTCGTAATGCCCGATGTTCCGGACGGAATGACTCATATTGCGCATTCGTTATTTCAGTGATTCCCATACGAAACGGGCGAGAGATTACTACCTGATGGATAGGAGCCTCATCAAAATCTTCGCCTAATCCGTCACTTCCCATATAAAAACTTCCGGCAGGTATTTCAACCATCGGAATAAAAGACTTGGAAACTTCTTGAGGATGTATTGGCAAACAAAAGGTTATAGCCAATAAAAAAAACTTGTTTTTCATATTTTAATCCTGTTTATATATAATACAATCAACCTATATACAAAAGGACCTGTCTCTTATACACATCTGAC
>DXOJ01000380.1 GCA_019412865.1 Bacteroides sp.
AAGAAGCAGTCTATGAAATTGGCTATCTCGCTGCTTTTTCCGGCAATCTGGCAGGAAAGAATCTGCATCCTTATTTTGTCCCTCCTGTCTACGACTTATTGCAACCGGAAGGATTCTTCAAAATTGAAGAAGAACAAATATCTTCCATCAATATCCGTATTCGTGAATTAGAAAACAATCGTTCTTATCTCGATTTAAAAGAAAAGTGGAAGACGGAAACAGAACAGGCTAAAGCTATTTTGAATCAGGCTAAAGCAGAACTCAAAGCAGCAAAGGAGGCGAGAGAGATTCGCCGCCAATCCCCCTCTACCCTTTCCGAAGAGGAACAAGCCTCCCTGATCCGGGAAAGCCAATACCAGAAAGCGGAATACAAACGACTGGAAAAAGAATGGAAGAAACGATTGGAAGAACTCGAAACGGAAACGAGACACTTCGAGACTGAAATAGAACAACTGAAAACCGAACGGAAAGAACGTTCGGCAGCCTTGCAAAGAAAGTTGTTCGAGCAGTTCCGGATGCTGAATGCCAGAGGAGAAGTGAAAGACCTATACACAATCTTCGAGCAGACAGTTCAGAAAGTTCCTCCTGCCGGTGCGGGTGAATGTGCTTTGCCTAAGTTGTTGCAATATGCATATCTTCATCAATTAAAGCCATTGGCTATGGCTGAATTCTGGTGGGGCGACTCTCCTAAAAACGAAATCCGGCATCATGGATATTATTATCCTTCCTGCAAGGGAAAATGTGAACCTATTTTGCATCACATGTTGCAAGGATTGGAAGTAGACGAGAATCCGTTGCTGAACTCCATCCATGAGGATGAAGAACTGGAAATCGTATATGAAGATGAATGGTTAGTGGTAGTCAATAAGCCGGCAGGAATGTTGTCCGTTCCGGGAAAGGAGGAGGACAGAGATTCAGTCTATCATCGCCTGAAAAAGAAGTATCCCGATGCTACCGGACCTATGATTGTACATCGCCTTGATATGGCGACTTCCGGATTATTGCTCGTAGCTAAAACGAAAGAGGTACATCAACATTTGCAGGCACAATTTGCAAGCAGAAGTATCAAGAAACGCTATGTAGCCGTGTTGGATGGGGTAACAGCAACAGTAGAGAAGACAGCACTGCCGCCCGGAAGAACAGGAAGAATCGAACTCCCTCTCTGTTTGAATCCCCTTGATCGTCCCCGGCAAATCGTCAGTAGAGAACACGGGAAAGAAGCGATTACAGAATACCGCATCATCAGTGAATCAGAAAAACAAATCCGTATTGCTTTCTATCCGTTGACCGGACGGACACACCAATTACGGGTACACGCCGCCCATCCGGAGGGATTGGGTTGCCCCATTCTTGGGGATGAACTTTACGGAAAGAAAGCGGACAGACTATACCTCCACGCCGAATATATAGAGTTCCGTCATCCCATCAGCGGAAAGATTCTACGCATACAGAAAGAGGCCGACTTCTAAACAGTAACCGTACTTGTGAAAACCTGCTTCTTCAACCTGCGATAAACGTAGATAAATGCCGGTACGAGGAACAAATCTGCCGCTATCCAAGCCATCGGATCACCGTAGCAGACAGCAATAAAACCGAATGCAGGCACAGCGTAAATGCTGACAAGGATACGCGCAATCATCTCCGCCACTCCCGAAAACATGGCTAGATTGGTATATCCCACTCCCTGAATCGTGTAGCGCAGGATACACAACAATCCAAGCATCGGGAAGAACATACAGGAGATATGCAGGAATAACTCGGTATCCAACAGTATTTCCGTTTCCGACGGATCTACAAAGATCAATGCAAAATATTTGGCTCCCACCATCAGAAGAACGAATGTAAATGCCGCATAAACGATCATCATCAAAGCACTCGCCTTAATTCCCAACCAGACACGCTCCGGTTTTCCTGCCCCATAATTCTGTCCGCTATACGTAGCCATCGCAATTCCCAGACTCTCGAACGTGCAGATAAAGAACATCTTGATGCGCATAGCAGACGTAAAAGCTGCCACACACGCTGTTCCCAATGCATTATTCGCACTCTGAAGCATGATGCTGCCGATAGCCGTGATAGAAAACTGCAATCCCATAGGCACACCAATGTAAAGCAGCGTCTTAGCCAGTTTCGACTGGAACCGGCGTTCTTTCGGAGTACCTTGCAATATTTCAAACTTCCGGTACATATAAATGTAGCAGAGAACAGCCGACAATCCTTGCGAAAAGACAGTAGCAATAGCAGCTCCCGCCACTCCCCAGCCAAGTACCAAAATACAGAACAAATCAAGAATGATATTCAGAACAGCCGCAAACAGCAGAAACCAAAAAGGCGTCTTACTGTCTCCCAACGCACGGATAATGCTCGAAAGAAGATTATAGAAGAAAGTACACGGCACACCAATAAACGTGACAAGCAAATAAGCATACGCCCCTTCGAAAATATTCTCCGGCGTACGCATGATCCGAAGAATATCCTCACATAAAATACAGGTGAGAAGAGCAATCACCACAGACATTCCCGCAGCCAGTTTCAGACTGACGGCCACATAACTGCGCATCGTACTGTAATCCCGCGCCCCAAACTTCTGCGCAACGGGTATTCCGAAACCTCCGCAACATCCATTGCAGAACCCGAGAATAAGAAACACCACCGATGTGCTGGCTCCAACAGAAGCTAACGCGTTAATTCCTAAAAACTTTCCTACAATTGCAGCATCAACAAGCGAATACGTTTGTTGCAACAGATTGCCGAGTAAAAGCGGCAGCGTAAACTTTAAAATGAGAGGTAATGCCGGCCCTGCCGTCATTTCTTTAGAAGTTGCCATACGTCTATGTTCTAAAATCGGATGCAAAGATACGGAAAATTCAATGAATTAGTTCTTGATTTGCGTTCCTCTTTTAGTTGACATAAATCAAAAAAATCAGTATGAGAGCATGAGTCTCCCGGTCTATCGTTTCACCAACCGTTTAGGTGAACCATGCCACGAGCATCCCAGGCAGAAGACTTCTGTCAAATCGAACCCCTCCATCGAATCTTCCGGATATTTGGGAACAACTTCACCATCTTCGAGCACATAAACCAGCAGCCTGTCACCCTGTTCATTCTTCACATACATAGCTGCAATCTTGCATTGCGGACACAATAACTTTTTCATGCTGCAAAGATACAGATTGTTTCCGTCAACCACAAACTCTTCCAACGATGTTTCAGAAGCCCGTTCATAATTTACAGTTTATCTATTCTTCCAGAATCCCGGATAAAACAACAGGAGTACACTAAACAATTCCAGACGTCCCACCAGCATCAGAAAAGAAAGTATCCACTTTGCCAGATCAGGTAAAGAATTCCACGAATATGCAGGCCCGCAAGTTCCCAATCCCGGACCGACATTGCCTATACTCGAAATAACCGTACTGACGGACTCGGAAAAGCCAACTCCCAAAAACAAAAGAGCCGTCCACCCAATCAGGATCAGAACCAGATAAAAAGCAAAGAAAATCAATACGGTAGTTACGATAGAAGAAGACACCGTCTGCTTATTGATACGTACGGGAAGCACGGCATTCGGGTGGAGCAGATGTTTGAACTCATTCCGGATGGCACGCGCCACAATCAGCAACCGCATATTCTTGATACCTCCACTGGTAGAACCCGTACACCCTCCCGAAAGCATCGCAATAAACAACAGTAACCACGTGAAAGGAGGCCACATATTATAATCATCCGTAGCAAAACCGCAGGAAGTATGCACCGTAGACACCTGGAACAATGCTTTCCGGAAAGCCAGTTCCCAGTCATAATGATTTTGAAAGACGAGCGCCAACGTGATAAGAAAAGTCAAGATACCCACTGACGCCAGAAACCAGTGTAACTCTTCATCTTTGAATAAACGACCGACTTTTCCTCTCAAACACATCAGAAACAAAGAGAAGTTGATACTGGAAACAATCATAAAGATAGCCACCACATATTCTATATACGGAGAATTCCAGTAAGATATACTGTTCTGCTTGGTAGAATATCCGCCCGTAGCAGTAGTGGCAAACGACTGGCAAATGGCATCAAACAAGCTCATGCCCCCAAACATCAATAAGACAGTTTCCGAAACTGTCAATACCAGATAAATTGTCCACAACCACTTGGCCATGACATTGATTTTCGGATGGGTACGGTCGTGCGTCACTCCCGTAGATTCAGCAGAGAAGAGTTGCACTCCTCCCGTGGTAAAGATAGGAAGAATGGCAATCGTGAAAAACACAATCCCCAAACCACCGATCCACTGCGTCAGGCTTCGCCAGAAAAGCATACCGTGGGAAAGGGATTCAATATCATCGAGAATAGTAGCTCCTGTAGTGGTAAACCCGGACATGGTTTCGAAAAAGGCATTGGTTATCGTATCAATGCTTCCGCTAAAATAAAAAGGAAGCATGCCGAAAAAGGTAAAAAACACCCATGAAAGAGTGACCACACAATATCCGTCTCTCCGGCTCATCTTATTCTCCGCTCCCCGTCCGTAGAGCAGTAACAATCCGCCTACCACAGCATTGATGATACAGGTGTAAAGAAAGTATTTATAATCACTTTCCCCGTAACCAGCCGACACTCCGGCACAAAGTAAGAACATCCCCAATTCGATGAATAGCAACATACCCAGCACACGCCCTATCATCTTCCGGTTGATCATGCTATTATTCTTACTCCGAATATACAGACTGTTATCTGAAATGTACTCTTCCATAACTCATGAATTATCTTGTATGCTCCCCTCATAGCCAAGAGTATGCCAAAATGAAAAGGATGCTGATAATTCACTTATAATCAATGCAATATTTTTTTCATTATGAAAAAGTAATCTCTAAATACCCTACCAAAATGAAAGGGTGATTTTCAAAATAGAAAAAAGTAGAAGGTGTATTTTAACAGAATACGCCTGTATTTCTGCATAATCTTCGCTATCTTTGTCACTTCAAAGTGTAAAAAGAAAGAGATGACAGCATCACACATTGAACGTGAAAAGAAAACAGTAGAATTGATGATCCGCCTCTATTGCCGGAAAAAAGAAAAAAATACAGTTCTTTGTGCCGACTGTGAAGAGTTGCTTCGCTATGCCCATGCCCGTCTCGACCATTGTCCGTTTGGAGAGAAAAAGGGTGCGTGCAAGGAATGCACCGTACATTGCTACAAGCCTGCCATGCGCGAACGAATGCGACAGGTGATGCGTTTCTCCGGACCGAGGATGTTGCTTTATGCACCCTGGCAGGCCATACGACATTTATTGAACCTATAACTTACTAAAAAAATCAGTAATGAAAAAAGCCATTATCATTGGCGCTACCTCCGGCATCGGACAAGAAGTTGCAAAATGTCTGTTACTGGATGGATGGCAAATCGGAGTAGCCGGCAGACGGCAATCCGCTCTCGAAAACCTGCAACGGGCAGCACCGGATCAGATTCAGATTCAAGCGTTGGACGTAACACAGGAAGATGCAGGCGAGAAATTGAATATGCTCATCGACAAGGTGGGCGGCATGGATTTGTTTCTTCTTAGTTCGGGCATCGGTTTCCAGAATACGGAGCTAAATATGGAGGTGGAACTGAACACGGCATACACCAATGTTGAGGGATTTATCCGCATGGTGGATACCGCTTTCATCTATTTCAGGAAAAACGGAGGCGGCCACCTGGCAGTCATCAGCTCCATCGCGGGAACGAAAGGGCTTGGGGTGGCTCCTGCCTACTCTGCCACCAAACGTTTCCAGAACACTTACATAGATGCTCTCGAACAACTTTCATATTTACAAAAACTAAATATCCGTTTTACCGATATCCGTCCCGGATTTGTTGCCACCGATTTGCTGAATGACGGAAAACATTATCCGATGTTGATGGACGCAGCCAAAGTGGGACGCCACATTGCCTGGTCACTGGAGCGGAAACAACGGATAGTGGTGATCGACTGGCGCTACCGGATACTGGTCTTTTTCTGGAAAATGATTCCCCGCTGGATGTGGAAACGATTGCCTGTAACATAAACTTATAATCTAACTGAAAAATGGAACAAAAATTTTGTCAAAGTTGCGGTATGCCGATAGACGACTCAACTTTTGGAAAAGAAACGGACGGTAGCAAGAACGAAGATTATTGCCACTATTGCTATGCGGACGGACATTTCACGAAAGAGTGTACCATGGACGAGATGATCGAGCTTAATCTGAATTATCTGGATGAGTTCAATAAAGACTCGGAAGTGAAATACACAGTGGAGGAAGCACGGAAAACGATGAAGGAGTACTTTCCACAGTTGAAGAGGTGGAAACAGTAATTGAGAAATAAAAGGAGCTTTCAGGCATGAATACATATTCAGACCTGAAAGCTTATCTACTTATTTTCTTTTATAAAATCCGTAAAGTTCGACCAGTCTTCTACACGAAACGCACGAAGATCACGAACTGACGCCTGAAACCAAGGAATACGTTTCAATGCGTCAATTGCACGAAAAAGATTTGCCATATCAGTTTTCTCTGTTAGATATACACTACCCTGCGTATTATAAAACTCATACTGACGCAACACTTTATTTATTTCAAAATAGGCATTGTTATAAGGCTCTCCATAATTGGCACGTAGGTCTGTAATGACCATATCAAAGGCTATTGCATACATACATTATCCTCATTTACAGGAATAAAATATTTCTGCTCACCAAAGAAAATACGGTTAAATTTATCACGAATCGCTATAACTAAGCCTTTGAACGGATTATGTTCAATATCAATTACTGTACCCTCTATCCATTCATCGAGTCCCGTTAACCTAGGATCCACTTTTACCTTTTCACCTTCTTTTATCATAACACTATTTTTCTTCATTGATTTCCAATTACAAAGATAATATTATTTCCTTTTCCGACGAATCAAAAGCGAGTATTTAACCATTTATTTCCAGGTGTCTTTCCAACCACTTCACTGCATAAGAGCACGTTGCTTTCGGTTTCATCCCGTTGGCCAATGCGTAGCCGTAAGCAGCTTTCACCAGTGCAGCAGCTATTCCGCGGCCTTCTACCGGACGGGGTACAATTGTGTGGATAATATCAAGAGAATCACCTATCAGGCGATATTCTACAAAGGCGGTGCGACCGTCTACTTCTGTCTTGAACAATTTTTGTTCGGGCTGATGAATAATTTCGTAATCCATAATTTCTGTTACTTTAAAGTTGGCTTATTGTTCGTTGAGTACTCTTGCAAAATAATCTTGGGTTATTAGCAGGGATTGGGATTAGAGTTGGTCAATCCACTTCAACTGACTCGTATCATATCCACGGCGTTCGGCAACGGTGACGAGTTTCTTCTTGATTGCTTCCGGCAGTTGAGGTGTACGGCTTAGTATCCAGAGATATTTATCGGTACTACTACCTACCAAAGCATAGTTATAATTCTCTTCATCCAGCTCCAAGACGTAATAGTCAGAATAGAAGCTAAGGAAGAAAGACACTTTCAGTTTACCCGGCTGTGCGGGATCGGGTATCTTGGCGTGTCCGTTGGCAGTCTTGCAGATGTCGTAAGGAGAATTACGTTTGCATCCCCGGTTCTCTACACGAATCATGCCGTCGGGACGAAGCGTGTAAGTAGCCGTGACGTCTACAAGTCCATGTTCAAAACGGTTCTCGTAACGGGCTATTTCATACCAGAGTCCCATATACCGGTGCAGGTTGAGAGAGGTAACCGTACTGTGATCCGTACCTCTGAAAAGACGTTCGACATTGGAAATGGAGAAATGAAATCCCGCTTCCGTCAGACGCGTAGGGCGGACTCTCTGACCGGCAGTCAGGAAAGAGGCAGCTTCACCATATAAGATTCGGAAAACTTTTTGAGGAACCACAATCGTTGTCCATGCCTGATAAGCCTTTCCCATCGCATGGGTAAAAGCATTTTGCGAGATCTGTTGCGGGGCAACCAAGTTATATACACCACGTGTTTCTTCGTGAGTGATAAAGAATTCCATTGCACGACAAAGGTCGTGTATCGATATCCATGGAAAAGCTTGCGTACCGGGACCGATGGCGGTGGCTATCTTTGTGGCCTGTAAAGGACGAAGCATCTGCTGCATCGCTCCCCCATCCGGAGAAAGCACTACGCCGAAGCGTGTAATAACGAGCCTGGTAGGTTCGGGACAGTGTCTCGCTTCCTTTTCCCACGCATAGCAAAGATCGGACAGAAAGCCTTCTCCACGGGTACGGGTATATTCGTCCACCTCCGCTTCCGAAGGATAATAGCCTACGGCGGAAGCCGAAATCATCAGTTTCGGTTTCGTCTTGACTGCGTTCAAAGCGCGGATAATACGATTGGTTACGACAATACGACTATTGAAAAGCTCCTGTTTATATTCCGGTGTCCAACGCTTATTAATAGGTGCACCTGCCAGATTGATGACAACATCGCAATGGGTCAATGTCTGAATCAAATAACCGGACATACCTTCGCGAAACATCGACCTTCCCAGAGGAATGATCCGGTGTCCGCCCTTTTCTGTGAGATAATTAGAAAGATGTTTACCGATATATCCGGTAGCTCCGGTCATTGCTATATTCATCTTGATTCATTGTTTATTTAACTCTATTAGAAAAACGTATAAAATGCAAGAAAAGTTCTTTGAAAAAGGCAAAATGAGGTTATCTTTGCAAGATAGACGTAAACATTGAAGCATCCAAAAAGGTTATAAAATGAAAAGACGAATGAAAATCAACTATATTCTTACACTTATATTAGTATTTTGCATCGGTGCTTCCATCCCTGTATTGACAGGCAGCAGCCAAGTGAACGAACAACATTCCGCTAAATCGGAAGTGCCGTATTGCGTTACTCCGCCTACCGTTCCCACACAAGTCACCTTCGACGGGGAAACGATTGATCTCCGGTGCTACGACCGCCGCGAACGGATGGACCGCGAGATGATGGCCTTCACCTATATGCATTCCACCACCATGCTATTGATAAAGCGTGCCAACCGTTACTTCCCCATCGTGGAACCGATACTGAAAGCAAACGGCATTCCCGATGACTTCAAATACCTGATGGTCATCGAAAGCAACCTGAACAACATTGCACGCTCTCCGGCAGGAGCAGCGGGCCTGTGGCAATTTATGCCTGCCACCGGACGGGAATTCGGGCTGGAAGTGAACGATAACGTAGACGAGCGTTACCATATTGAAAAAGCAACCGTTGCCGCCTGCAAATACTTCAAACAGGCGTATGCCAAATATGGCGACTGGATGGCTGTCTCCGCCGCCTATAACGCCGGACAGGGACGTATCTCCTCCCAACTTGAAAAGCAGTTGGCAAGTCATGCCATGGACTTATGGCTGGTAGAGGAAACTTCCCGCTACATGTTCCGTCTGCTGGCAGCCAAAGAGATATTCAATAACCCGCAACGTTACGGATTCCTCTTGAAACGGGAACATCTGTATCCGCCTATTCCTTATAAAGAGGTAACCGTCAACACTTCTATCGACGATCTGAACGACTACGCAAAATCACAGGGAATCACCTATGCCCAACTCCGTGATGCCAATCCCTGGCTGCGCGACACTTCATTGAAAAACAAGACCGGAAAGACATACATTCTCTATATTCCTACACAAGAGGGAATGTATTACAACCCGCAAAAAACCGTTGCCTATAATAAACAGTGGGTCATCGACTAAAAAGGCTTTTTCTTTAATTCCGGCCAAACACTATTGATATGAAACTGAAAGAAAGAATCCATCTTTTTTTGCATGACGAGAAACTGAAACGAAAGTTGTACGTCATCATCTTCGAATCGGACACCCCTGCCGGGAAATTGTTCGACGTGATTCTTATCGCCTGTATTCTGGTCAGCGTATTGCTCGTCATCATCGAAAGTCTGAAAGGACTTCCCACCTATCTGACGACTCCGTTCGTCATTATGGAATTCCTTTTCACCGGCTTCTTTACTTTCGAATACCTGACGAGAATCTACTGTTCACCCCGTCCCCGGAAATACATATTCAGCTTTTTCGGTATCGTAGACTTACTGGCCACGTTGCCTCTTTACATCGGTCTGCTCTTTCCGGGCGCCCGCTATCTACTCATCATCCGTGCCTTCCGCCTGATACGTGTGTTCCGCGTCTTCAAGCTTTTCAACTTTCTGAATGAGGGGGAACGGCTGCTCACTGCCTTGCGTGAAAGTAGTAAGAAGATTGCAGTGTTCTTCTTGTTTGTCGTCATTCTGGTGACTTCCATCGGAACGCTAATGTATATGATTGAAGGAACGCAGCCCAACTCCCAGTTCAACAATATCCCGAACAGCATCTATTGGGCTATCGTCACCATGACTACCGTAGGTTATGGAGATATTACTCCCGCCACCGGCCTCGGAAAATTCCTTTCCGCCTGTGTCATGCTCATCGGTTACACGATTATCGCCGTACCGACAGGTATCGTATCTGCCTCCATGATGAAAGAATATAAACGCAGAAGAGACAAAGAATGCCCCAACTGCCATCGCTCCGGACACGAAGATAATGCAGAGTTTTGCAAATATTGCGGCCACAGCCTAGACCCATCCGAAACCAAAGCGGAAGAGAAATAAGTCCTCTATGATCTACGCCGGACGAAATGCTCGAATAAGACAATGAAAACGCATCCCACAGCATAGCAGGCAATATCTCCCCAATCGAACGTAGAACCCAGCACAATTCGGGCTACACGGTTCGTAACGCCCAATGTTTCCACCAGTTGGAAGTATTGCAACACTTCTACGAAACAGGCAAAAAGAAAGACATAAAACGGCATCCGCGGAATCCCCGTCGGTAGAAAGATACGTACAAAGCTATATACCAGCACTACAACCAGCATATCTCCGACATAGGGACGTATGAAACGGTCGCGCACATACAAAGCTATCAACACCTCAATACAGAAGATCACCAGAAAGCTGATTATATAAAAAAATCTTTTCTTCATTATTTGCTCGGTCGCGGGATTAAACATTTATTTGAATTTGCGAATATACGATAAAATGAATTGGATACGTTCAAATATTGCTAAATGATTGATACAAAAAGGGGAAATAATTGTATATTTATAGTCCTAAGCATTTTTCCACAAACAATAAAAAACAGAAAGGAGATTGAACACATGATGTTGAATATGGATTTTGTAATCCGTTTATTGGTTGCCGGAATACTGGGAGCCATCATCGGACTGGATCGTGAATACCGTGCCAAAGAAGCCGGATACCGCACTCATTTTCTCGTGTCGCTAGGTAGTGCTTTGATTATGATCGTTTCCCAATACGGATTTCAGGAAATTATAAAAGAAAGTAGTGTCACACTTGATCCCAGTCGGGTGGCGGCACAGGTTGTCAGCGGTATCGGGTTTATCGGTGCAGGAACCATCATCTTTCAAAAACAGATTGTACGTGGACTGACTACCGCCGCAGGGATCTGGGCAACAGCAGGTATCGGCCTGGCGGTAGGTGCAGGAATGTACACCATCAGCATTGCCGCCACGATATTGACCCTCGTCGGACTGGAACTACTTAGCTATCTATTTAAAAGCATCGGAATGAAAAGCTCAATGGTTTCTTTCTCAACTCCCAACAAAGACATACTGAAACAGATAGCGGACAGATTCAACTCTAAAGACTACCTGATAGTCTCTTACGAGATGGAAACGCTACACACGGGCGAAACAGAATCTTATCAGGTTACCATGGTTATCAAGTCGAAACGAAATAATGATGAAGGGCATCTGCTTTCGCTGATACAGGAATTTCCGGATGTAACGGTGCAGCGAATTGAATAGTCAGACTTTCGCTCCTCTCCCAAAATGGAAATCTACTTCTGCTTTTCCGTCAGATACTTCCAATAACGTACAGGCATATCCTGCCTGTGCTTTCTCGGATTCATGCGTTCTTTGATACAAATGGCCTTGAAATATGTCTTCCAAAGTTGTTGGAAAAGCTTCTCATCCTTGTCCATCAGGCTTTCGTCCAGCATCCCCGTAATCAAATGGGATTCACGGCTGTCATCATCAAACGAGATAGTCGTCACCTCCTGCAAATCATAATAAAATCCGTAACGGCGTTTCATGTCGTAAATAATCCACTTCTGATCGGCAAAACGATCTTTGAAATGGTGAACGGTCAGCGGGAGCGCATTATACTGCGGTTCGAAAGCGGCAAAGAATGTACCGTCGGCAGCTTTCTGAAAACGGACAAACTGCATCAGGTGCACACGTTCGCCATCCACTTTTTTCCATATTTGCGCTAATTGCAAAACGTCCGGATCACCAAAATTGGTTTCAATAGAGCTCTAAGTTTGCAGTTAATAGATAAGAGGTCGGAAATTTATTTTAAAAAAG
>DXOJ01000381.1 GCA_019412865.1 Bacteroides sp.
AAACAGCCCTTTATTATTTCAGCTTAAAAAGTTTCATCGGACAGCAATAGAAAAAAAAGAAGAAAGCGAAGAAAAAGAACGGCAGCTATCTAATAACGAAATCAACGAACAAGAATGACAAACAATAGTCCCGACATATCATTTATTACCATCTGTTACAACGGGTTCAAAGACACCTGTGAACTGATAGAATCACTACACAAAAAGCTGAAGTCTGTGAGCTATGAAATCATAGTGGTAGACAATGCTTCACGCGAAGATGAAGCAGCCAAAATACACGAATTATACCCAACGGTTATCAGCATCCGCAGCAATGAGAACGGAGGTTTTTCCGGTGGTAACAACATTGGCATCCGTGCAGCAAAAGGCAAATACATTTTCCTTATCAATAACGATACCTATATCGAATCCGATGAAATCGCCTACCTGGTGGAACGATTGGAAAGTCGTCCGGAAATCGGGGGCGTGTCTCCTAAAATACGTTTCGCCTTTCCGCCGCAACACATACAGTTTGCAGGATTTACCCCGCTGACAAAGATAACATTGCGCAACAATATGCTGGGCTTCGACTGTCCCGATGACGGAAGTTACGATACCCCCCATCCTACCCCCTATCTACACGGGGCAGCCATGATTATCAAACGCGAAGTGATCGAAAAAATCGGAATGATGCCGGAAATCTTCTTCCTTTATTACGAAGAACTCGACTGGAGCACAAGTATGACCCGTGCCGGCTACGAGCTATGGTATGAGCCGCGTTGCACTGTTTTTCATAAAGAAAGCCAAAGCACCGGTCAACTAAGCAAACTACGCACCTATTTCCTGACACGAAATCGCCTGCTCTATGCCCGCCGTAATATGAAAGGCATGGAACGATTGATGTCCGTACTTTACCAGAGCACCATTGCAGCCGGCAAAAACAGTCTGTCATTCGCTTTCAAAGGCCGTTTCGACCTGTTTTGTGCCACCTATTATGGAGTCTGCACAGGGCTATTCATGTCTTCATCAGATACTAACAATAGCACACTTAAAAAACTCTAGATACTATGAACATTATTGACTGGATTCTCTACATTCCCCTGGTATTTTGCGTATGCTACCTATTGCTATACGCTATTGCCTCCAAGTTTTACCGGGCTCCCCAATACCCCGAAGCCCGTACGCTCCGACGCATCGTCGTGCTCTTTCCCGCCTACAAGGAAGACCGCGTGATTGTTGCTTCCATACAGAGCTTTCTTGAACAGGATTATCCGAAAGAACTCTATGAGATCATAGTCATTTCCGATCAGATGCGACCGGAAACAAACGACGCTCTGGCCGCCCTTCCCATCCGCCTGTTGATGGCAAATTACAAGGAAAGTTCGAAAGCCAAAGCACTGGCAATGGCCATGGATTCCATTGATACAAATGCATTCGACATTGTAGTCATCATGGATGCCGACAACATAACCACGCCCGATTTCCTGTCTACCATCAACCGTGTTTTTGACAGCGGCATAAAATCCGTACAGGCGCACCGTACAGGAAAGAATCTGAACACAGACATTTCCGTGCTCGACAGCGCCAGCGAAGAAATAAACAATGGATTCTTCCGCAGCGGACACAACGCTGTAGGACTTTCTGCCGGGCTATCCGGTTCGGGAATGGCATTCGAAGCAGAATGGTTTCATCAGAACGTGAAATATCTCCAGACAGCAGGTGAAGACAAAGAATTGGAAGCCATGCTCCTGCAACAGCGCATCTATACCGTTTATCTGCCCGACCTGCTTGTGTTCGACGAGAAAACGCAAAAGAAAGAGGCCATCAGCAACCAGCGCAAACGCTGGATAGCCGCACAATTTGGCGCTCTTCGCGCTTCGTTGCCACATTTACCCAAAGCACTTTTACAAGGGAATATAGACTATTGTAATAAGATACTCCAATGGATGCTTCCTCCACGGCTGGTTCAATTGGCAGGAGTCTTTGGACTGACATTCGTTTTTACCGTTATCGGCATTATATTAAGTTTGTACAATGGCGGCCACGAATGGATGATAGCAATAAAATGGTGGATATTGTCAGCGGCACAAGTAGCGGCCATGACGCTACCTATATCGGGCGGTAAATTATTCACTAAGCAGGTAGGAAAAGCCATTCTAAAAGTTCCGATGCTGGCAGTCACCATGATAGGTAACTTATTCAAATTAAAAGGGGCCAATAGAAAGTTCATCCATACAGAACATGGCGAACATCGTAAATAAATAAGGATTGATAAATAGACAACTGATAAACAGACAGTGCAGCAAACAGACAACGCAACAAACAAAACAGAGCGAAGTTTCTTCAGAAATACCTCGCTCTGTTTGTTTACCCTATGATGTATTAATACACTTTTTTAAGCATCCCACTCTTTTTTCACATCAAAGCACGGACACGCTTTAATCCACTCTTCGGGTTCGATCTCCCCGTTTCCATTCAGGTCGGGACTTAGATCGCGATGTCCGCAAATGCGACAACCAGGATAATCACGAAGTAGCGTCAGTATGAGTACGTGCATTGAATGAATCTGCCACTCGGTGCGTGTATCGGCAGGACGACCATGGCAGTCGAGTCCTCCCTCATAACAAATGCCAATACTGTTCTGGTTGTGTCCTTTTGCGTGCGCACCGATTCGTTCAATCTCACGGGTGGTCTTTATATCCCCATTTTTGCGGATATAAAAATGATAACCCGTCCCGTTGAAACCACGCCTACGGTGGCACACTTCCAAATCATCTTCCGTAAAATTCCTATCTACCCTTGAGGCGGAACAGTGGATCACAATCAAATTGATGGTTCGCATAAATTCATCCCTCCGTTTCAGTGACCATCTGTACTCGTTGCACACATTCCTTGCTGCTACACTGCAGAGCCGCAGCTTGCGTCAACTGTCCTCTCAACGAGAAAATCTCCGCGTGCATCTCTTTCACTTTCGAACTAAGGTCGAAATAATCCTTCAACACTTTCTCCAGCTGTTGCATCAGAAAAGTATATTGATCTTTCACCAGTTCGCTGAACTCTTTCACTTCTTGCGCCATCATCTGGCGCTTCTTACGA
>DXOJ01000382.1:0-436 GCA_019412865.1 Bacteroides sp.
ATTCTTAGTTTGAGAATTTGTACTGTAATTTATATAAAGTCAAAGAAATAATTATAAAATAAATTGCACACACAATGAATAATAGAAAAGAAAATGAACAGAGTTGTATAGTAATGAATAAAAAAGAGGGTACATCGTGCATTACGACACACCTCCCTGTATTTCAGAGAAAAATCTACACTACTAATCAAAAAATCTATTGATATATGAACTGTAAAGTAAAACAAGGATGCCTTACCAGCGAAAGCTGTTGCATCCTGTTATGGTTAGCCTTCACATTATTTCCCGTTTCCGTTGTAACGGCGGCAGATAATAGAAAGATCGACGAGAGCCAGCAAAAAGAAGTAAAAGCAGAAATGAAAGGCTATGTGGGAGACGTAAACGGAGAGCCTGTTATTGGAGCTACCGTATTGGAAAGTGGAACGCAGAACGGGGT
>DXOJ01000382.1:446-1868 GCA_019412865.1 Bacteroides sp.
GGTTATAACAGATGTGGACGGTATATTCACTATACAGTTGGCAAAGAACGCATCATTGACCATTTCATATGTTGGGTACCAGAAGAAAACGGTAGTGGTAAAAGATAAGAAGTTCATTTCCGTTAATTTGACTCCGGACAGGAGTATGATGCTGGATGAAGTGGTCGTGGTCGGTTTTGGCAAACAAAAGAAAGAATCCCTCGTGGGAGCTGTGCAGGCAGTGAAGCCGGAAGACCTGAAGATGACATCCAGTAATCTTAGTACTTCATTTGCCGGGAACGTTCCAGGTATCATCGCCGTACAAACACAGGGTGAACCAGGCTCTGATGAGGCGAAATTCTATATACGTGGTATATCAACTTTTGGTTCGAATACCTCACCGCTGATCATACTTGACGGTGTGGAAATCAACGCTACGATGATGAACAATATTCCTCCAGAATCTATCGCGTCGTTTTCTGTGCTGAAAGATGCTACGGCAACGTCCCTATACGGCTCACGGGGGGCTAACGGAGTTATCATCGTTACTACCAAGCAAGGACAGCTTTCCGAGAAAATGTCTGTAGATATCCGCTTTGATAATACTTTCTCCATGCCTACCTATGTGCAGAAAATGGCAGATGGCCCGACTTACATGGATATGTATAATGAAGCCGTTTATAATCAGGCTATTGCCAATAACCAAGAGTATGAGCCTTTCTATAGCCGGGATAAGATAGATAAAACACGTGCCAATGCAAATCCCTACCTGTTCCCAAACAATGACTGGTACAGTATGTTGTTCAAAGACTTCGCCGTTAATCAGAATTTGAATATCTCCATCAAGGGCGGAAGCAAAAATGTGGATTACTTCCTGAATGCTGGAATCTTCTATGAAAATGGTATCATCCGGCAACCCAAGGAAGATAAGCTTGATGTGGGTATGCGCAACAAGAAATACCTGTTTCAGAGTAATGTGACAGCCCGTGTTACCTCTACGACGAAAGTGGGGCTAAATATGAATACGCAGTTGTTCTACCACCATGCCCCCAAAACAAGTACCCGGAATTTGTTCGCCTATTCCATGCATGGGAATCCCGTACGTTTTCCTGCTACACTTCCTGCTGAACCAGGGGATACATACATCCGCTACGGTAGCAATGATCCGTGGGATGTGGGAAAATCAGAGCCGAATCCTTACGCCAAATTGAGTGAAGGTTATACGGAACGAAATTATGTCTATATGACGACCGCTTTCAATCTCGAACAGGACTTGAAGTTTGTCACACCAGGGTTAAAACTCACCGGACTGGCATCTTTCTATAATTACAGTTTTAACTGGCTGGATCATTGGATTGTACCTTTCTACTATAAAGTATCTGATGACTATACGATGGATGATCAGGGAAACTACCTTTATAAGACTTCGACTATCGGTGAGCC
>DXOJ01000383.1 GCA_019412865.1 Bacteroides sp.
AAAACAAATAAGCAAGAAGTTGCTTATTTAAAAAACGAGAAAAAATACATGATTTAAAACTAAAAACGTCGTAAAGATATGAATTTATATCTGGAAAACACTAGAAAAAGTATATTAATAACTTTTCTACTATTAATAGGGTCAATGCTTTATGCCCAAAGTAATAGTAAAATAACAATAAAAAAGAAGAATATTTCATTGCAAACAGCTTTGGCTGATGTTAGGGAACAGACCAAAATGTCTGTATCTTACAACAGTTCTCAACTCCCTAATACAAGGATATCTTTAGATATAAACAACCAGCCTTTGGAGCAGGCGTTGAATACTATTCTTGCCGGAACAGGGTTCACATATACCGTAAAAGATACTTATATAATGATTATTCCGGAACAGGCTGCTAAAAAATCTAAAAGCAGAAATGTGGCGGGTAATGTAGTGGATGGAAAAGGTGAACCGCTAATTGGAGTTACTGTGCTTGAAAAAGGGACCACTAACGGAACTGTAACTAATATGGATGGTAACTATCATATTACCACACAAGGTGCCACTCCCGTATTGGTGTTTTCCTATATCGGCTATCAGCCGAAGGAAGTGGCTGTAAAAGAAAATGTAATCAATGTTGTATTGGAAGATGGTGCACAGGCACTGGATGAAGTGGTTGTTACGGCTTTAGGAATTAAACGTTCAGAGAAAGCATTAAGTTATAATGTTCAGAAAGTGGGCAATGATGCTGTCACTACTGTGAAGAGTGCCAATTTCATGAATTCATTGTCCGGTAAGGTTGCGGGAGTGAATATCAATGCTTCCTCAGCTGGTATGGGCGGCGCTGCCCGTGTGGTGATGCGTGGTCCGAAGTCTATCAGCCAAAGTAATCAGGCTCTTTATGTTATTGATGGTATTCCTGTGACTGGTAGAAGCCAAGGAGAATTGAAGGGGGATGCAATGATGTATGCGAATCAGCCGGGGACAGAAAGTATTGCGGATGTCAATCCGGAAGATATCGAGTCTATTTCGGTGCTTAGCGGACCGGCTGCTGCCGCTCTTTACGGTTCGGCTGCTGCTCAGGGAGTGGTTATGATTACTACTAAGAAGGGGCAAGAAGGAAAAGTGTCCGTCACAATTTCTAATAGTTCACAGTTTGCCAATCCATTTGTAATGCCAAAGTTTCAGGACCAATATGTGAATCGTCCGGGGGAGATAAAAACTTGGGGAGATAAAGCTGCTTCGGAATTCGGTACTTATGAACCGGCTGATTTCTTTAATACGGGTACTAATATTCAAAACAATATTTCACTGACAGCAGGTACTAGCAAGAATCAGACATATCTTTCTGTGGGTACGACGAATGCACAAGGGATTATTCCTAATAACTCATATGATCGGTATAATTTTACGTTTCGTAATACCACCTCATTCTTGAATGATAAGATGACTTGTGATTTTAACTTTAATTATATTCGTGAGAAAGATAAAAATCTGATGGCTCAAGGTCAGTGGTTTAACCCTTTGACTTCTCTTTATCTTTTCCCGAGGGGAGAAAGTTTTGATGCAATCCGTACATTTGAGGTATATGATCCTGTTCGTAAGATATATGTGCAAAATTGGAACTATGGAGATGCTCTTAAGATGCAGAATCCTTATTGGGTGGCAAACCGTATGAATCGCACTAATGACCGGAATCGTTATATGGTGAGTGCCAGCCTGAAATATGAAATATTAGACTGGCTGAATGTTACCGGGCGTTTGCGCTGGGATGATGCTGCCACTAAGCAGGAAGATAAACGGTATGCCTCTACATTAAAGTTGTTTGCACCTTCCGATTACGGTTTTTATGGCTATGATAAGATTAATGATCAGACATTGTATGGAGACTTGATGCTTAATATCAATAAGACATTAGGGGAGAATTTTAGCATTTCTTCTAATATGGGTGCTTCATTTTCCCGTTTGAAATATGATGTTACCGGTTTTCAGGGAGGTCTGAAAGCTCCTTCTAATGTGTTTACGCCGAATGCTATAGATTATGGAAACGCAACCAATGACAATCGTCCTATTTTTGAGAGCTACAAACATTATATCAATTCAATGTTTATCAGTGCCGAGTTGGGGTATAGAAGTATGCTTTACTTGACTCTGACCGGTCGTAATGATTGGGACTCAGCTTTGCATGGAACCGCACAAACATCATTCTTCTATCCTTCTGTAGGGGTATCTGCGGTTATTTCGGAAATGGCGAAGATGCCACAAATGATTAATTATTTGAAAGTACGTGCTTCGTGGGCGTCTGTCGGTTCGGCTATTGAGCCTAATCTGTCATCGGCATGGAGGTATGAATATAATCCCGCTTTGGGAACTTATAAAACAGTAACTTACAAATTTCCGAAGAAATTTTATCCGGAACGTACGGATTCATGGGAGGCAGGTGTCACTGCACGCTTTTTTGGAAATGCTTTGTCTGTTGACTTGACTGTTTACCAATCCAATACACGCAAACAGACATTGTTGCGGGATGTTACGTCTGGAGCTGCAGGTTTTAATAAGGAATATATTCAAACTGGTAATATCAGGAATCGTGGATTGGAATTATCGGTGGGATATACTAAATCCTGGGTGGATTTTACATGGAGCTCTTCATTGGCTTACAGTATGAACCGTAACAAAATAGTAGAACTGTTGGAGAATCCTAATGAGGTGGTAAGGCAGGCAGGACTTAGTGGTTGCGGAGTAGTCCTGAAAAAAGGTGGCGGTATGGACGATATTTATACATATACTGACTTTAAACGTGATGCTGAAGGGAATATCGCTCTTGATTCCAACGGGAATGTGATGCAGACCAACTTGTCCAATCCACAATACCGGGGTTCGGTATTGCCTAAAGGCAATCTTGGTTTTTCAAATGATTTTTCATGGAAAGGTGTGAATCTGGGATTTGTCCTGACTGCGCGCCTGGGAGGTATATGTATGTCACAGACACAGGCTATTCTGGATGAGTATGGCGTTTCAGCGGTGAGTGCTGAAGCACGAAATAATGGTGGTATAGCAGTAAATACCGGAAAAATCTCCGCCGAAGGATATTATGCGGTAGTAGGTGGAGACACCCCTATATGGTCCGATTATATTTACAGTGCGACCAATGTACGTTTACAGGAAGCTCATATTAGCTATACTTTACCTAGAAAATGGTTGAAGAGTAAAGAACTGACCTTGGGAGTGACTGCCAATAATCTGTTTATGATATACAGGAAGGCTCCGTTTGATCCGGAATCAACTGCGTCAACAGGGACTTATTATCAAGGGTTTGATTATTTTATGCAACCAAGTTTGCGTACCCTGGGATTCAACATCAAATTGAAACTTTGATATTAACTTAAAAAAAAGAAAGATGATGAAGAAAATAAATATAGTGAGAAGTTGGTTGATCGGTTCATTTGTTCTATTCGGGATTACCTCTTGTACTGCGGGGTTTGAGGATGCTAACCGTCCGGGACATGAGACTTCGTTGGAAGAGCTTGGACGAGACGACTATGCGGTTTCCTCTTTTATCACAGAGTTACAGAACTTTGCTTTTCCTGAACAGGAGAATACTTATCAAAATACGGAAGATCTCATTGGTAATTATTTGGGGCGTTACATGACTTATGTGAAGTCGGATTTTTCGGTGAAGAATTATACTTGTTTTAATGCATCGGACGATTGGAAAATCGTACCGTGGCGGGATGTGTTTGCCAAAGCGACGTCTTCATTTAATGCTGTGGCTGTCCTCACACAAGAAGAGGGCCCCATGTATGCATTGGCATTAATTTTACGTGCGCAGTTAATGTTGCGTTTTACTGATACATACGGTCCTCTTCCTATTGGGGTGGAAGAAGATGCCAATGCTTATTCTTCTCAAGAGAAAGTGTATAGCCATCTCATAGAGACTCTGGATAAAGCAATTTCCATCATAACTCCTTTGGTGGAGACGAATCCGGGATTGGTTTTGAAAGCGGATGCGGATAAGGTGTATGGAGGTAAAATGAATCAATGGTGTAAATTTGCAAACTCGTTGAAGTTGCGTATGGCCATCCGCATGCGATTTGTCAATCAGGATGAAGCTCAGCGAATTGCTGTGGAAGCGTATAAAGCGGGAGTTATTGAACAGAACGAGGACAATTGCGCTATAACATATATTCCCAATGGACAGTATAAGACTTCTGTCGACTGGGGAGACAGTCGTGCCTGTGCCGATTTGGAAAGTTATATGAATGGTTTTGGCGACCCGCGTATTTATCAGTATTTTAAAAATACGGAAGAATATGGTAGACGTTCGGTTGTGGGTTGCCGTGCAGGTGCCAACGTGACCAATAAGGACCTTGCTATGAAAAAATATTCTGCTGCCAATATTGAGGAAGACTCAAGGGGAATGTGGATGACGGCTGCCGAGATGACATTTTGCCGGGCTGAAGGTGCGATGTTAGGTTGGGATATGGGAGGAACTCCCGGTGCGCTTTATAATCAGGCGGTTCGTTTGTCGTTTGAACAATGGGGGGTGGCCGGCCAGGAATATTACTACTTGGAAAATTCGGAAAACACACAAGAGTATTATTATGATGCTGCGGATGGATATGGAGGCAATCATGCACCTGTCAGTACAATCACGGTGAAGTGGGATGATAATGATTCCCCCGAAAGAAAAATGGAAAGGCTGATTGTACAGAAATGGATTGCTTTGTTTCCTGATGGTCAGGAAGGATGGAATGAAATACGTCGTACCGGTTATCCTTGCGTATTTCCTGTGGCTCAGTCCACCAATGGATACGATCTGGATGTGCCGAATCGTATTCCGTTTGATCCGAGAGAGATGAATGGCAATAATCAGGAAAATTATCGGAAAGCTGTTGAAATGTTAGGCGGGAAAGATGATTATGCTGCAAGGATGTGGTGGCAAAATGGCGGTAACAAGTAAGAAATCTAAATGTAAAAAGCTATAAAAATGAAACGATTATATAAATATTTCTTTGGAATTTTAGGAATATCATTTGCTTTGACGGCCTGTGATGATTGGTTGGATACGGAAATTAAAGATCCTGCGAATCTGACTATATCTAATAAGGATGAGGCTTATTATGCCCGTCTGCGTGAATATAAAAAGACTGACCATCCGGTTGCGTTCGGATGGTATGGTCACTGGACGGGAACCGGTGCTTCTTATGAGAATTCCTTAAAAGGATTGCCGGATAGTGTAGATTTTGTGTCATTGTGGGGAAACTGGAAGAATCCGTCACCTGCTATGATGGAAGATTTACGTTATGTGCAAGAAAAAAAGGGAACGAAAGTATTGTTCTGTTTCCTGGTGCTTGATATTGGCGACCAGATTACACCGCCGATGCCACAGGAGGAAGTAGACAATGGTACATCTATAGAAGACTGGAGACATAAGTTCTGGGGGTGGGACTATTCACTGGAGAATCAGTTGGTTGCAGTGGAGAAATATGCGAACGCCTTGTGTGATACGATTGAAAAGTATAATTATGATGGGTTCGATTTCGATGCTGAACCGAATTTACAGCATCCGTTTCCTACCAATAAGGAACTTTGGCAATATAACGGTCAAGTAATCGCGAAGTTTGTGGAAACGATGTCGAAGAGAGTCGGTCCGAAGTCTGGTACGGGAAAAATGCTGGTTGTGGATGGTGAACCGTATGCATTGCCTGCTGAGCTATTTCACCATTTTGATTATCTGATTCTGCAAACGTATACAACTTATTATAAGCAAGACAACAGTCGGCTGGATGCTCGCTTCGACAAACAGTATGCCCACTTCAAAGATGTGGCGACAGCTGGAGAGATTGCGGAAAAGATTATTATCTGTGAGAATTTTGAGGATCATGCCAAGACTGGTGGGGCAGCTTTTATACTTCCTGACGGCACGGAGATAAATTCACTTAGTGGTTTTGCTTATTGGAATCCGTCGGTTGGTGGCATACAATATCGCAAAGGAGGTGTAGGAACTTACCATATGGAATATGAATATAAAGTGAATGCACAAGGGAGCGAAACTTATCCGGCGTTGCGTAAAGCCATACAAATTCAGAATCCAAGTATTAAGTAAATAAAAA
>DXOJ01000384.1 GCA_019412865.1 Bacteroides sp.
CTATTATTCACTCTAATGTTCGGGTTGTCATCCTGCTCGGATTGGTTCTTGGATAAGGAGCCCCAGGATGAAAGGACTGACGTGGTGTATTTCAAGACTGCTTCACAATTTAAGGAATATGCGACTAGTTTTTATGGTCAGCTTCAAGGATGGGGAAGTCCGTATGGTGGTTATTCGGCATTTATGGATGTAGCGACAGATCTTTCTGCTTATTTTGGCATTCATAGTGATGTGGGACACGGTAATATATTAGTGCCGTCTACTGATGTGCGGTGGGATAATTGCTATAAACAAATTCGTACAGTCAATATTCTCTTTGAAAAAGCGGAAGATTATCCGGGAAACCAGGAAGAAATCAAGCAATATTTGGCTGAAGCCCACTTCTTTCGGGCATACAACTACTTCTTTTTGCTTCAATTCTATGGTGGCGTTCCCATCGTGACTACTTCTTTAGATGTCAACTCGCCGGAATTATATGGTGCACGCAATAGTCGTTATGAAGTAATAGATTTGATTCTTGAGGACTTGAATGATGCAATAGCGGGACTTCCCAAAGAAACTTTGATTTCTTCTGCCGACAAAGGACGAATCAGTTATCATGGTGCGGAAGCATTCAAAGCGCGTGTACTACTTTATGAAGCTACATGGCGGAAGTATGTGGGTACTACTACGGACTTTAAAGGTTCGAGTGGTCCTGCTACCGATCAAGTCAATGATTTCCTGGATGAGGCTATCCGCTTGTGCAGTGAAGTTATAGACGATAATCTATATAGTATATGGAACTATAACAATATATCCGGCATGAAAGAAATGAGTTACCGTTATCTGTTCTGCTTGGAAGATGCGACTACCAATCCTGCCGGAATGACAAAAGAGTCGAATAAAGAATTTATCATTAAGAGTGTTTATGATGAAAACATAAAACCGGGTAATGTTAATCTGAACCAAACAGTTCAAAAGATGGATGCCAGTCGTAAGTTGATGGATATGTTTTTGTGCAGTGACGGTCTACCGGTAGAAATATCGAATGAGTTTCAAGGCTATGCTACTCCTGAAGCCGAATTCCTGAACCGTGATAATCGTATGAAATCTATTATTGATATGGATGCTCAAACCACTGCTGCCAAGGAATTGAAAACTGGTACTTCCGGTTATGGCAATATGAAGTTTGTCTGTAAGGAACGTGCCAACCTGAAAGAATCTCCTGACTATCCGGTACTTCGCTTGGCAGAGGTCTATCTGATCTATGCAGAGGCGGTATGCGAACGGAACAATGGAGAGGTAACCGATGAGCAATTGAACTATTCTATCAACAAATTGCGTGGACGTGCAGGTATTGCTAATTTGACGAATGCGTTGATAGATAAAATAAAGGCCGGAACCGGTACTACTAAAAGTAAGGGAGAGGTGATGCTGGATGAGATTCGTCGTGAGAGAGCGGTAGAATTATATATGGAAGGCTCTCGCTTTAATGATCTGAAGCGTTGGGGCATTGCCGAAGACGAACTGAATGAATCACATATGGGCACAGTGGTAGGAAATGCCGCTTATCCGACTACGTTTGTAGATGCTAGTGGTAATGCAACAGGTAAGTATTCGAAAAATACGTATGTATGGGGCGAAGAACAAATTGATACACAATGGGGTAAGTTGAATTGTGTCGTAGTAGACGATAAGACAAATTTCAAGTTTAGCCGAAGTAATTATTTGTGGCCGTTGCCTCAACAGCAAATTAGTTTAAATACCAGTTTGGTACAAAATCCGGGGTATTAATGATAAGCGATAAACTGATTAAAGATATAGATTTATGAGACATCTGATAAAAAATATAACCCTAATAGGTGCTCTTTCCGCTTTACTTTTCAGTTGCGAGAAAGATGGTAAAAAACAAGAATTCTATTATCCGGAACCGATTGTGACTGGTATTTATCCTACAACTGGATATACATTGTCCCAGGTAGTCATCAACGGTGAAAACTTTGGTGACCGTTTGGAGCCGGTAAGTGTGCACTTTGGTGACAAGAAAGCTGAAATCGTTTCGTGCAAGAATAATCGTATTATTGTGGTTGTACCTAAAGATGCGGTGAGTGGTGATGTCACATTGAAAGTATGGCAATATGAATTTGACAATGTTGGTAAGTTTACGGTAGTGCCTAAACCTACTATCATTTCCGTTAGTTCTTCCAATACAGACTGTCCATTGTTTGCGGCAGAAAATGATGTGATAACTATTACCGGAATTTCGTTTGGTACAAACAAAGAGGATATAACAGTTAAAATAGGTACTAAAATAGCAGAAGTAATTTCGATACAGGACGATGAAATTCAAGTTAGGACTCCTGCTGGATATGGTATCGGTACAGTGCAGATTAATGTCAAAGGATATGAAACGGAAAATGGTAGTTTTCTGGATCCTGCTTATACGGGAGACTTGACAATATATGCTTTGAAAAATAGTAGTCAGCCATTTGTTATGACAGATGATGGATTAGAGTCGGAGTGTTGGGCTATTCCTACCGAATGGCAGTATAATGATAAATTCTATTACGATGAAAGCGGGACAAAAGTGTTGATTCGTCCGTTATTGATTGATAAGAATTACCCGGATGGCTGTATCTCTTTGTTGTGTAACCAATGGGCAAATGCCAATCATAAGCACGGATTAGAGAATGCCAAGATGTATCAGGTATCCACTTTACCTGCCGGAACCTATAAGATATCTTGTTTCGTTCCCGAATGTGTAGGACTGGGTGGTAATCTTGAAGCGATTGTCGGAGCTACGAAGGGAAATGGCACACTGCCTGATTTGGCTGCAGTAAATGGTGTGTGGACACCTGTTGACGAGACTGCGTTTTTGGAAGATTTATCTGGGAATAAGGCATATTGCCGACTGACGGACAATAAATCTTTGGCTTATGATAAGGAAAGGGGAGATGTGGAATTTACCTTGAATATAGTATTAACAGAGACAACAGAAGTCACGATTGGTTTTGTAGCGAATGTCAGTATGCTGAATAATACCAGTAAGGGAGGTAATGTCAATATTTCTAAGATGGTAGTGGAAAGAGAAAACTAATCAACTAAAAATCGAAAAAGATGAAGAAAATATATGATTTTATATGCTTTGGGGCTTTGTTTCTATTAGCTTCTTGTGGAGAAGACGGAACAGATGTCTTTGAGCTAGCGACAGAAGACCCGGTTGTAGCCATTACTGCACTTTCACCTGATTATGGTTATGTAGGGGATGAGTTTGACGTGATCGGTGAAAACTTGGCTGGTGCAGTAGATTTCGTAAAGGTTAATATCGGAGAGAATGTTACCAAAGTACTATCTTGTACGGACGAACGCATTACAGTACGGATACCGGAAGATGCCACGACAGGAAAAATATCAGTGAAGTTCTTTGAAGAGGAATTAAAAACAGACTTGATGCTTCGGGTTTTGGGTAAACCATCTGTCGAGACAATTAGTAAAGAATGGGGATTTGTCGGTGACTTAATAACTTTTACCGGAACGGAGTTGGGTACGAAAGCGGAAGATATCAAGATGGTATTTGGTGATGCGAAAGTTAATGCGCCTGTGACGGAATGGAGTGAGACATCTTTCACTGTACAAATACCGATTGGTGCTACTTCCGGTAAGATAAGTTTGATGGTTTATACGCAAAAAGTTAATACGCCTGTGGACGAATTTACCATTCGTCAGCATGCTACATTGGGTAGCCTTACACCTGCCGTCGCATATAAAGGATCAGAAGTGACGATAAAAGGCACGAGCTTTGGAACGACAACTGAGGGACTGAAAGTACTTGTGGGAGGAGTGGAAGCAGAGGTGCTTTCGTGCAGTGAGGAAGAAATTAAAATACGTATCCCGGTCAGTGAATCTTTAGCGGACGATCAGGAAGTAGCGGTGAAAGTGGTTACTCCGTATGAGGAGGTAGAAGGTGAACTGAAATTTACAGTGAAAGCTACACCGGTAGTAGATGCCGGTACAGGCGTTTCTCCTTTAGAAGGATACATCGGTACAGTAGTAACGATCACAGGAAGTCATATGCCGGAAACTTCGGAATTATTAGTAGCGAAGTTTAATGAGGTAGAAGCAACGATTAGTGATTATCAATATCAGGATGGCGGTATTGGCGCATTTACAGTGAAAGTTCCGAATGGACTATCGGTAGGGAATGTGAAGATAACTTTGTCTGTTGGTAATTTACAATTCTATGAAGGTTCTTTCAAGGTATATTCATCACCGGTGATGAACAGCATTGTAGAGAAATTGGTGCAACCTGGTGAAAACGTTACTATTAAGGGGGCTAATTTCGGCACTAATAAAGAGGCGGTAAATGCATTTTTGAACGAGACAAAAGTCGAAATAACTTCTATCAGAAATGATGAAATAAAGATTATAGTTCCTGTTGATTACGAAACAACGAAAGATGCAAAAGTTCGTTTACAGTATGCTGATATTCCGGCTGTGGAAGGGCAGACTGTGAATGTGATGGGTAAGACCGGTGATGTGACGGAGGTGGTGCTGCGTAATAGCCGACAACCATTTAGTAAAACAGGGGATGCGTTGGATGGTAATCTGTGGGCTATTCCTACAGATTGGAAATTTAATGATAAGTTCTATTATGAGGAAAGTGGTCAGGATGTGTTGATACGTCCTATGTTATTTGATACAAATAATCCGGATGGTTGCATTTCTATGTTGTGCAATCAGTGGGCAAATGCCAATCATAAACACGCACTAGAGAACGCCAAGATGTATCAGGTTACACCATTGCCTGCTGGAACGTATAAGATTTCATGGACTGTAACCGAATGTAATACATTGGGAGGAAACTTCGGAGTAATAATCGGAGTGGTAAAAGGCGAAGCTACACTTCCTGATTTGTCTGTAGTGGGTGGCGCATGGATGCCTGTTGATGAGTCTGCTTTTATTGAAAAAACGGATGGCAGTAAATCTTACGTTAGAATATCTGATAACAAGGTGCTTAAAGCGGAGGGGCCAAAGAACTTTGATATGACTATTGTACAGTCTGAGACGACGGAAGTAACTATTGGCTTTGTGGCAAATATCGGTATGATAAATAATAATAGCAAAGGAGGTAATGTCGATATTTCCAATATTTCTATAGAACGTCAACAATAATAATCCAAATAGGAAACGATTATGAAGAAAATATTTTATGTAATTGCAGCGTTTTTATTTTTATCATGTGGAGATGGTGTCGATTTGCCGTCGCCTGGTGTAGAAACTGACCTGTATAAACTTCCTACAAGAGAAGAAGATAAGGAAGCATTGATGAAAGTAGCATTGAAACCGGAAAGTGAACCGATGATACATTGTGGTGCCCTGCATACACCGGAAGACTTTGAATATATAAAAGTACGTTTGAGTAGAGATCCGTGGAAAACGGGATATGCGGCTTTGGTTGACAATTATCATTCTCACTTGGACTATGTAGCTAACTCGCAGGCTGATATCCGTCGTGGTGTGTCGGGTGATGAGAACTATATGAGAGCTGCCAATGATGTAGCAGCTGCTTATCAGATGGGACTTCGGTATCATTTGGGTGATGGCAATGCCTATGCTGACCACGCTATTGAAATACTCGATAGTTGGGCAGTAACTTGTAAGCTAGTTACCGGAAATACTAATTCTGCATTGGCAGCCGGTCTCTATGGATATGAATTTGCAGTAGCCGGAGAGTTACTTCGTGACTATTGGAAAGAGAAAGATGCAAATGGTTTTGCCAGATACCAACAATGGATGCTTGATGTATTTTATGTAGCTAACCATGAATTCTTAGTTAATCATTTTGGAACCGTTCCGGGACACTATTGGGCGAATTGGGGGCTTTGTAATCTTGCGTCAATGATTGGTATTGGTATTTTGGCTGACCGTCGTGATGTTTATAACGAGGGTATCGAACATTTGCAGATAGGAGAAACGAATGGAAGGCTGACTCATGCCATTAATCATGTATTTACAGGTGATTATGCTAATTTAGCCCAATGGCAGGAGAGTGGTCGTGATATCGGACATACTATGTTGTGCCAGGGGTTGATGGGAGTTATCTGCCAATTAACCTGGAACCAGGGAGATGACTTTTTTGGATATGATGACAATCGGTATTTAAAAGGTTGCGAATATAACGGACGGTATTTGTCTGCTGGTATGGATGTGCCTTTTGAAGCTTATTATCGTACCTGGAATAATGCCTGGGGACCAACAACTGATAAAATACTGACTATTGCAGAACGTAATGGAAGTAACGGTGCCGGGGCAATTTGGGCACTTGCATATTATCATTATGCCAAGATAAAGGGAGTAGATACTGAAAAGTGCCAGTACACAAAGATGGGGATGGAGATTAGTTTTCCGGAGATAGCCGGTCTGGGTGGAACCAGTGGTGGATATGACCATTTAGGTTATGGCAATTTGATGTATGCGAGAGATTAAAGAAGGAAGAAGAATAGTCTCATATATTATGAGGCTATTCTTTCCTATTGATTGAAAATATTAGACTTTTGTAGTAATATGGTGAGAAAATACCTACTTTTGTTGGTTCTTGTATTAGCCGGGAATGCAGCATTTCCTAAGGATAAGTTAGTAACTTGGGATGCTCCTGAAGGAGCAGCTTTAAATAATGATTTTTCCGTCAAGGTGCGCCAACAGGGCGGAGAATGGAAAACTTTATCTACCTATTTGATAAAAGTGGATGAAGTGCGGGAAACAAAACATCAGGTAGAGAAAGCTTCAATGGTAACTTTTGATTTTTCCGGGACCGTAGAGGTTGCTGTAACTTATAATTGCGGACAGATGAACACGGCAAGAGTTCGTCCTTTGTCATATGACATCCCGTTTAAGATAAAGAATAATACAGTGACGTTTTCGCTAGATCATCCCAAAAATCTGTCGGTAGAGATCAATGGAGATATTTTTCATAATCTGCATTTATTTACCAATCAGCCGGAGGAAGTAGTGCCGGATAAGAATAACCCGAATGTTCTTTATTATGGTCCGGGTATTCATTCTTTTGAGAATGGGGAGTTAAAAGTCCCTTCTGGAAAAACAGTATATCTGGCCGGTGGTTCTGTATTGATGGGACGGGTAGTGATGGATAAGGTTAATAACGTAAAACTGATCGGAAGAGGTATTATCGACCATACGGTTAAAGGTGGTATTCGGATTGCTAATTCTCAAAATGTATATGTAGAGGGAATTATAGCTACACAGTGCTCAACCGGCGGTTCAGATCATGTGACTATTCGTAATGTCAAAAGTATTAGTTACTATGGATGGGGTGATGGTATGAATGTATTTGCCAGTCACAATGTTTTGTTTGATGGTGTTTTTTGCCGTAATTCGGACGATTGTACTACTGTTTATGGCACTCGTGTAGGATTTGAAGGAGGATGCAGTAATATAACTATGCAGAATTCTACGCTTTGGGCTGATGTAGCCCATCCTATTTTTATTGGTATTCATGGGAACTCGGAAAAACCGGAAACATTGGAAAATTTGAACTATATAAATATTGATATCTTGGATCATCAGGAGAAGCAGCTTGACTATCAGGGATGCATGGCTATCAATGCCGGTGATAATAACCTGATACGTAAAGTACGGTTTGAAAATATTCGTGTGGAAGATTTCCGTCAAGGACAGCTCATTAACCTGCGTATTTTCTATAATGAAAAGTATTGCACTGCACCCGGAAGAGGTATTGAAGATGTGTTATTTAAAAATATATCTTATACAGGAAAGAATACGGAACTTTCTGTTACCGAAGGGTACAATGAAGAACGGCAAGTTAAGAATATCCGTTTTGAGAATTTACAGATTAATGGTAAACTGATTTATGATAAGATGTCTGATAAACCTGCCTGGTATAAAACATCGGACATGGCTCGTATCTATGTAGGAGCTCATACAGAGGGAATCGTATTCCTGGATGGTAATTCAGAAATGGCTGATGGACACTAATATCATATGTGAATAATATAGAAAATATATCATGAGAAAATTCTTATACTTTATTTTACTGGCATTTATGGCGATACGGATAGATGCGCAGGAATATCCGAAAGTGATTTTACCGGGTGATTATCCTGATCCTTCCATCATGCGTGATGGAAAGGATTATTATATGACTCATTCGCCTTTTTATTATAAACCGGGATTTCTGATATGGCATTCTGATGATTTAATTAATTGGGAACCTGTTTGTCGAGTCATGCCGGAATACACAGGCTCTGCCATGGCACCTGATTTAATTAAGTATAAAGGTCGATATTATATTTATTATCCCACAGATGAAACGAATTGGGTGATTTGGGCGGATGACTTAAAAGGACCGTGGAGTAAGCCGGTTGATTTAAAAGTAAGCGGTATTGATCCGGGACATATTGCCGACGAAAATGGTAATCGTTATCTGTATGTGAACGAGGGCGAAGTTATTCGCCTCACAGAAGATGGTTTGGCTACTATCGGAGAGAAAGAAAAGGTGTATGACGGATGGGAGTATCCTAAAAACTGGAACACGGAATGTATGTGTCTTGAATCTCCTAAACTAAATTATAGAAATGGGTATTATTATATGACTTCCGCTCAAGGCGGAACTGCGGGTCCTGCAACAAGTCATATGGTTGTTTCTGCACGTTCTAAAAATATTAAAGGACCTTGGGAAAATTCTCCTTATAATCCTATTGTCCATACTTATAGTGAAAAAGAAAACTGGTGGTCTAAAGGGCACGGTACATTGGTGGATGATGTGAATGGGAATTGGTGGATTGTCTATCATGCGTATGCAAAGGGGTATCATACGCTGGGACGTCAAACTCTGATTGAACCGGTTGAATGGACTTCTGATGGATGGTATCGTACTAAATCTACTGCTACTTCTGTACATACCACTACTGCCAAACGGCTAAATGGCTTGAAACTATCCGATGAATTTGCTGGCTCAGAGTTAGGTTTACAATGGACTTTTTGGAAAGAATATGCTCCGAAATCGTTGACTTTCGGTCAAAAGACTCTTCATATAAAAGCTAAAGGAAACGGACCGGATAACGGTCGTCTGTTATTGACTACGGTTGAAGATAAAAACTATGAAACTCAAGTAGAAATTCATGTCGGAAAAGGAAATGTCGGCGGACTTCTTTTATATTATAATGAAAAGGCTTACACAGGAGTCGTGTCTGATGGAAAGAACTTCACTATTTATCGGAATGCAGACCAAAAGACGCAGCTTCCCAATGAAATCGGAAATCGTTTCATTGCAAGAATTCGTAATCAGGGTAATAATATAACGATTATGGTGAGTAAGGATAACAAAGATTGGCTTACTCTTGCTGAGAATGTGGATGTTTCCCAATTACATCACAATAATTACCAGGGTTTCTTTGCTTTACGTATTGCTCTGCTTTCTGCAGGAAAAGGAAGTGCCGGATTTAGACAGTTCTGTTATAAAAATGCAGTACCCCGGGAAAAAGATATGAGTGCTTACCTGATGGTCTTCCACAAAGACGAAACACATGGGCTTTATATGGCTGTCAGCCGTGATGGATATACATTTACTGCTTTGAATGAGGGCGAACCCGTAATTGCCGGAGATACAATTGCTTATCAAAGAGGGATTCGTGATCCGCATATTTATCGTGGACCGGACGGTGCCTTTTATTTAGCGATGACAGATTTGCATGTATTTGGCAAAAGAGACGGCTATCGGGAGACAGAGTGGGAACGCGACCGTAATATGTATGGTTGGGGAAATAACTATGGATTAGTCTTGATGAAATCATGGGATTTAATCAATTGGAAACGTACGAATATTCGTTTTGACAAACTAACCGCAGGATTGAATGAAATAGGTTGTGCCTGGGCACCGGAAGTGACTTATGATGACAAGAAAGGAAAGTTGATGATCTATTATACAATGCGCTTTAGGAACGAACCCAATAAACTTTATTATGTATATGTGAATGATGACTTTGATACGATTGAAAGTCTGCCGGAAATCTTATTTGAATATCCTAATGAAAGAGTGTCGGCTATTGATGGAGACATCACAAAGGTAGGAAATAAGTATCATTTGTTTTATGTGGCCCATGACGGACCTGCCGGAATAAAGCAGGCTGTTTCAGACCGGATAAACGAAGGTTATGAATATGATGCGCGTTGGTATGACTTTGAACCTAAAGCTTGTGAAGCTCCTACTGTATGGAAACGTATCGGTGAGGATAAATGGGTATTGATGTATGATGTGTATAGCGTAACTCCTCATAATTTTGGCTTTATCGAGACTTCTGATTTTGTGAATTTTAAGAATCTGGGACGTTTCAATGAAGGAGTCATGAAAACGACTAATTATACAGCACCGAAACATGGCGCTGTGATTCATTTGACTGCTGATGAAGCTGACAAACTGGAAAACTATTGGAAGCAGAATAAGAGAAAATTTGTTTCTCCTGCCTCTATACAAAAGAATCCGGTTATTCCGGGATACTATGCAGACCCGGAAGTCATGTATTCGGAGAAAACAAAGAGATATTATATTTACCCGACGTGTGATGGAATTCCTAATTGGGGAAGTACGCTTTTTAAAGCCTTCTCTTCCGATGATTTAGTTAACTGGAAAGAGGAAGGTGTTATATTGGACTTGAAAAATGTTTCCTGGGCGAAAAGGAATGCATGGGCTCCTTGTATCATCGAAAAGAAACAGGCAGATGGAAATTATAAATATTATTATTATTTTACTGCGGAAAAGCAAATAGGAGTGGCTGTAGCCGATAGTCCGACTGGTCCTTTCATCGACTCGGGCAGACCTTTGATTGGAAAGGAATTGCCCAAAGGAATGCCCAGGGGGCAAAATATAGATCCTGATGTGTTTACAGACCCGGTTAGTGGTAAAACGTATCTGTACTGGGGGAATTATTATATGGCTGTATGTGAATTGAATGATGACATGGTGTCGGTTAAACCGAATACAACTCGTATCCTGATAAATAACGATACTCATTACAGTGAAGCTGCTCATGTATTTTACAGAGATGGTTATTATTATTTCACATGGTCAAAGAATGATACACGAAGTGTTGACTACGAGGTACGTTATGTACGTTCCAAATCTCCGGTAGGTCCTATTAACCCGGCTGAAAGCAAGGTCATTCTTTGTAAGAAACCGGATCAGGGTATTTATGCTACCGGGCATCATTCGGTAGTACAAGTACCGGGTAAAGATGAATGGTATGTCGTATACCATCGTTTTAAATTTCCTGATGCAGTGACGAAAGGAAGAGATGCAGGATTTCATAGAGAAGTCTGTATTGATAAATTATACTTTGATAATGAAGGCAATATAAAGCCTGTTGTACCAATGCTGTAATATATGTTTAAAATGAGACTGAAACAAGTGATATTAATGATGGGGCTTGCGGCTGTGACGACTACTTCTGTTATGGCTGAAGAACCGGATTCTGTCTATATAATGCCATTTGCCGATACACATAATATGGGACGTCTGGGTATGAAATTGAAATGGAGTACTGATGGGGTTAATTGGGAAATGCTGGGTGGTGGACGGACAGTTGTGAGAAGTGACTGGGGTTCATGGAAAACCATGATAAATCCGTGCATAGAACGTACTACTGATGGCGGGTATCTCGCCACATGGCAAATTAGTACGAGTGGACGGATCTTTGCTAAAACCCGAAGTAATAATCTTTATGAATGGAAAAGACAGCATTATTTTGAGAAAAAGGAGTCGGAAGTCAAGAATTCTCCTTCGGTCTTGAAGGTCGGGTATAAAGAGGTACAGGCTCTAATGAATCATTTTGAATACGAAGATTTTAAGAATGCAGAATATGGGGAGAGAGCCGAGCACGATGGAATACGTTTTAAAGACCTTCAACCGGTTAATATAGATATAAAAACTGATATATCACGGGCTATACCTATTTCTGATATGCTTATTGGAGCCTTTTTTGAGGATCTAAGTTATGCAGCCGATGGTGGACTTTATCCCGAACTGATACAGAACAGGGACTTTGAATATTGTGAGGGAGATTTTGCACGTGCAAAAAACTGGACACATGATTATGCATGGAGTGTTACCGATGGCGCTTCACTTGTTATCTCTAAAGAACAACCGATACATCCGAATAATAGGTTTTATGCCGTATTGGATATAAAGCGTATAGGTGGGGCTCTTATAAATTCGGGATTTGATGGTATCTGTTTGAAGAAAGGAGAGAAATATGACTTCTCATTTTTTGTTTCTTCCACTGCTATGACTCCGAAGGGAGCAATTGTCGAAATAAAGATTGTAGCTAAGAATGGAAGTATTATAGCTCAAAATAAAATCAACCTTTATGCTAAAAAATGGAGACAATATCAATGTGAACTCATAGCAACAGCAGATATTACTGATGCAAGGCTTGAAATAACGCCTTTGCAAACAGGCGTATATATGCTAGATATGATTTCTCTTTTTCCACAGAATACATTTAAAGGACGTAAGAATGGGCTTCGTCGTGATCTAGCACAAGTTATAGCCGATCTTCATCCGCGTTTTGTCCGTTTTCCGGGTGGCTGTCTTGCGCATGGTGATGGGCTAAATAATATGTATGATTGGAAGGGTTCTGTCGGTCCTCTCCATGAACGTCGCCATCTTCCCAATATTTGGCGATATCATCAGACTCGTGGATTGGGCTACTTTGAATATTTTCAGTTTTGTGAAGATATTGGGGCAGAACCTTTGCCTATAATAGCAGCAGGGGTAAGTTGCCAAAATTCAGGTTCGCTTTGTAAATCCTTACCCGAAAATAAAGATTTACCGGAGTTGTTAACTGAAGGACAACAAGGTGGAATACCAATGGATAAGATGCCTCAATACATACAAGATGTACTGGATCTGATCGAATGGGCGAATGGTAATCCTCGTCTCTCAAAATGGGCAAAAATGCGTGCGGATGCCGGACATCCTGAACCTTTTAATTTGAAGTATATTGGTCTTGGTAATGAAGATATGATAACGGAAGAATTCAAAGTCAGGTTCAAGACGATTTATGATGCGGTGAAAGAACGGTATCCTGATATTATTGTGATAGGAACATCCGGCCCTGATGTAAAAGGGAATGATTATGAAGAAGGGTGGAAGTATGCTACTGAATTGAAAGTTCCTATTGTAGATGAACACTGTTACCGTCCCACAGGATGGTTTATCTATAATCAGGATTTTTATGATCGTTATGACCGTTTAAAATCCAAGGTTTATCTTGGTGAATGGGCGGCTCGTAGTCAGGGAAAATCACAGACTAGTTTGGAAAGTGCTCTTGCCGAATCACTGCATCTTATCAATCTTGAGCGTAATGGAGATATTGTTTGCATGGCGAGTTATGCACCCTTGCTCGCAAAAGAAGGACATATCCATTGGAACCCAGATTTGATCTATTTTGATAATTCAGAGGTTCATCCCACTGCAAGTTATTATGCTCAAAAAATGTTCGGACAAAATAGTGGTGACGAATATATACCAGTTGAAGTAAATGTCGATAACCATGATCGGAAAGTTGGGCTTCGTATTGGACATTCAGTAGTTCGTGACTCACATACAGGTGATATTATTATTAAGTTAGTCAATCTGTTACCTGTTAATGTTTATGCCGATTTACATCTCCCTTCGCTTCAAGGGTATAACATGATGGCTTTAAAGAGTGTTTTGACTGGTGATATAAAGGCAAAAACGGTTGTTCCTGTGGAGGATACTTTAAAAGTGAACGAAACATTCTTTTATGAGATGCCGCAATACTCATTAACGGTGATAAGAATATCTAAAAATAAATTGTAATATGAAGAAATTACTAATAACCGGGCTGTTTTCTATCGTTATGGCTTTGGCAGTAAAGGCACAGTCCAACGAATGGCTTGATCCACAAATAAATGCTGTAAACCGTATAGCTATGCACAGCAATTATTTTGCCTATGAGAATATGGATGTTGCAAGGAAAGGGCAAAAGGAACTATCTGCCAATTACAAAACGCTGAATGGTGTTTGGAAATTCAATTGGGTGAAGGATGCGGATGCTCGTTCTTTGGATTTTTGGAAGAAAGATTTCAATGATAAAGGTTGGGATAATATGCAAGTGCCTGCGGTTTGGGAATTGAATGGATATGGTGATCCTATTTATACGGGGGTAGGGTATTCTTGGAGCCATTTTTTCAAAAATAATCCTCCCGAAGTTCCCATAGAGAATAATCATGTTGGTTCATATCGTCGTGAAATAATGGTTCCTGCCTCTTGGAAAGGCAAAGATATTATTGCTCATTTCGGCTCTGTTATCTCTAATATGTATTTATGGGTAAATGGACGTTATGTAGGTTATAGTGAAGATAGTAAGTTGGAGGCAGAATTCGATTTGACTTCCTATTTGAAACCAGGGGAGAAGAATCTGATAGCCTTTCAGATATTCCGTTGGTGTGATGGAACTTATTTAGAAGATCAGGATTATTTCCGCTTTACAGGTGTAGGGCGTGACTGCTATTTATACGCCCGTAGTAAAAAGCGTATTCAGGATATTCGCATCACTCCGGATTTGGATACTATGTATCAGGACGGAGTGTTGTCTGTGAAACTAGATATGAAGGGAAAAGGTGTGGTTGATTTGGAGTTAGTGGACGCTACCGAAAAACAAATAGCTACTGCAATAGCTAATGGTGCAGGTGGAGTATCTATGGCTGTGGAAAATCCTAATAAATGGACGGCGGAAAATCCTTATCTATACACTTTGTATGCTACGATGAGAGGTAGTGATGAAATAATTCCTGTTAAAGTAGGTTTCCGTAAGATTGAATTAAAAGGTAATCAGCTTTTTGTGAATGGTAAGCCTATTCTTTTTAAAGGTGTTAACCGTCACGAAGTAGATCCTGACGACGGATATGTGGTATCTCCTCAACGTATGGTTCAGGATATTCAGTTAATGAAGAAATTTAATATTAATGCGGTTCGCACTTGCCATTATCCTGATGACAATCTATGGTATGATCTTTGCGATCAGTATGGACTTTATGTGGTAGCTGAAACAAATATAGAGTCTCATGGTATGGGATTCAAAGAGAAAACTTTGGCTAAAAATCCATTGTTCAAGTTGGCACATATGGAACGCAATCAGCGTAATGTTCAGCGCAACTTCAATCATCCTAGTATTATTTTTTGGTCATTAGGTAATGAGTCGGGAGATGGTCCTAACTTTGAAGCTTGTTATAATTGGGTTAAGGCAGAGGATCCTAGTCGTGCATGTCAGTATGAGCAGGCATGTCAGTATAGGAAAACACGCCAGACAGGACATACTGATATTCTCTGTCCGATGTATTATGATTATAATTCTATGGAACAATACGGAAAAGCTACCGATACCACGAAACCGTTAATTTTATGTGAATATGCTCATGCTATGGGAAATTCAGAAGGCGGATTTAAAGAGTATTGGGATTTGATTCGTAAATATCCGAATCTGCAAGGTGGTTTTATTTGGGATTTTGTAGATCAGTCTGTTCGCAGGAAAGGTAAGAAGGATGTCGAGATTTATGCGTATGCTGGCGATTTTAACAGGTTTGAGACGGATCATACCAATTATTGTGATAATGGTTTGGTAGGTCCTGACCGTATTCCTAATCCTCATATGTATGAAGTTGGCTATTTTTATCAAAATATATGGACTACATTGGTAAATGTGGCTGAAGGTGAAGTGGAGATATTTAATGAGAATTTTTTTCGGGATTTATCTGCTTATTATATGGACTGGGAATTATTAGAAGATGGACAACTGGTTCGCTCGGGACGTGTGGATAATCTGAATGTTGCTCCTCAACAAACTGTTAGAATGACATTAGCATTGGGGGAGATGAATCAAAATGTCGAATGTTTATTGAATATTTCTTATAGACTAAAGAATCGTGAAGGATTATTGCCTGTTGGACATATTGTCGCATGTAATCAATTAGTATTGAATCCGTATAAGGTACAGCTTCTTAATTTAAAAAGTACTACAGTAGAAGAGATGCCCCAAATAGTAGACAATCAACAAAACTATTTGATTATAAAAGGAGAGAATTTTATTGCGGAATTTAATAGGAAAAGTGGCTATTTAAGTAAATATGATGTGAATAGATTAGAATTAATAAAGAAAGGTTCTGCCCTAGTCCCTAATTTTTGGCGTGCTCCTACTGATAATGATTTTGGAGCCAAATTGCAACAAAAATATGCTGCCTGGAAAAATCCGGGACTGAAATTACTTTCTATGAACTGTAAACAGGATAATAATCTAACGGTTATTAGTACTGAATATGATATGAGGTCTGTGTCTGCAAAATTATATCTTACTTACATGATTAATAATGAAGGAGCAATAAAAGTGACGCAAAAGATGGTAGCAGATAAAGAAGCTAAAGTGGCTCCGATGTTTCGTTTTGGTATGCAGATACAAATGCCGAAGAACTTTGATACAGTGGAATATTATGGGCGTGGTCCTACAGAGAATTATAGTGATCGCAATCATAATACCTTCCTTGGTATTTATCGTCAGAGTGTGGATGAACAGTTTTATCCGTATATACGTCCACAGGAAACAGGAACAAAGACAGATATTCGCTGGTGGAAACTATTAAATAAAGCAGGTAATGGTTTGGAAGTCTTTTCGGAAGTTCCTTTCTCTGCATCAGCTTTGCATTATACAATCGAATCTTTGGATGAAGGTTACGAAAAACAACAGGGACATTCACCGGAAGTGGAGAAGGCGGAACTTACTAATTTGTGTATTGATAAAGCACAAATGGGGTTAGGATGCATTGATAGTTGGAGTGCATTGCCATTACCACAATATCGTTTACCTTATGGTGATTATGAATTTACTTTTGTTATTTCTCCAGTAAAGCATAATGTTAGCATTGAGTAAGGATTATATTAGATAAAATTGAAAAATTGAGAGCAAATTCTTCTGAATATTCTATATCCAAGGAATTTGCTCTCATCTTTTAT
>DXOJ01000385.1 GCA_019412865.1 Bacteroides sp.
GTTTCTATATACAATTCTTCCCTTTTGCATTCTTTTTTCTCGTAAGAAAGAATATATTTGTACCTAAGTTAAACGAAAACCAAAGCATGATATGATAACAACCCAGTTGCTTCGTCCTGAAAGCATTGTTGTAGTAGGGGCATCGAATAATGTACATAAGCCGGGTGGCGCAATATTAAAGAATTTGATAAATGGAGGTTATCAGGGAGAACTTCGGGCGGTGAATCCGAAGGAGAAGGAAGTACAGGGAGTTCCTGCTTTTGCGGATGTGAGCGACCTGCCGGATACGGATCTGGCAGTGTTGGCTATACCTGCTGTAATGTGTCCCGATATTGTGGAAACATTGGCCAGCAAGAAGCAAACCAGGGCATTTATCATACTTTCTGCAGGTTTTGGTGAAGAAACCCACGAAGGAGCACTGTTGGAAGAGCGTATTCTGGAAACAGTCAATAAATACGGAGCCTCATTGATTGGTCCTAATTGCATCGGATTGATGAACACATGGCATCATAGCGTGTTCAGCCAGCCAATTCCCAATTTAAATCCGAAAGGGGTGGACTTGATTTCCAGCTCCGGTGCTACGGCGGTATTTATTCTCGAAAGTGCCGTTACAAAAGGTTTGCAGTTCAATTCAGTCTGGTCGGTGGGAAATGCCAAGCAGATTGGCGTAGAAGATGTATTGCAATTTATGGATGAGAACTTCGATCCCGAAAAAGACTCTCATCTAAAACTGCTTTATATTGAAAGTATTCAGAATCCGGACAGGTTGTTATTCCATGCTTCGTCTTTGATTAGAAAAGGATGTAAGATTGCGGCAATCAAAGCCGGAAGTTCGGAGAGCGGAAGCCGGGCGGCGTCTTCCCATACAGGCGCAATCGCCAGTTCCGATTCGGCAGTGGAAGCATTGTTCCGTAAAGCGGGGATTGTACGTTGTTTCTCTCGTGAAGAATTGACTACTGTAGGTTGTGTGTTTACTCTGCCCGAATTGAAAGGGAAGAATTTTGCTATTATCACCCATGCCGGAGGTCCGGGAGTGATGCTGACAGACGCCTTGAGTAAAGGCGGACTGAATGTTCCTAAACTGGAAGGAGAAATAGCCGAAGAACTAAAAGCCCGACTGTTCCCCGGTGCTGCCGTTGGGAATCCTATTGATATTCTGGCTACCGGAACACCGGAGCATCTGCGTCTTTGCATCGACTACTGCGAGGAGAAACTCGACAATATAGACGCCATGATGGCCATCTTCGGAACTCCGGGATTGGTTACCATGTTTGAAATGTATGACGTGCTTCACGAGAAGATGCAAACTTGCAAGAAACCGATTTTCCCTATACTTCCTTCGATTAATACAGCCGGAGCGGAGGTTGCCGCCTTCCTGGCAAAAGGACACGTGAATTTTGCAGATGAAGTGACCCTGGGTACTGCCCTTTCCCGCATTGTCAATGTTCCTAAACCTGCAGTTCCTGAAATAGAACTGTTCGGAGTAGACGTTCCGAGGATTCGTCGCATTATCGATTCTATTCCGGAGAATGGTTATATTGCTCCCAATTACGTACAAGCATTACTGCATGCTGCCGGTATTCCGCTGGTAGATGAGTTTGTTTCCGATAATAAAGAGGAGATAGTAGCCTTTGCCCGTCGGTGCGGATTCCCGGTAGTTGCCAAAGTCGTTGGTCCAGTGCATAAATCGGATGTCGGTGGTGTAATTCTGAACATCAAAAGCGAGCAACATCTGGCACTGGAATTCGATCGTATGATGCAGATTCCTGATGCTAGGGCAATTATGGTACAGCCGATGTTGAAAGGTACGGAATTGTTTATCGGTGCGAAATACGAAGAGAAGTTCGGTCATGTAGTGCTTTGCGGTTTGGGAGGTATTTTTGTGGAGGTGCTGGAAGATGTGTCTTCCGGTTTGGCTCCACTTTCCTACGAAGAAGCCTACTCAATGATTCATTCGCTGCGTGCTTATAAAATCATTCAGGGAACACGTGGACAAAAAGGAGTCAACGAAGATAAGTTTGCTGAAATTATTGTTCGTTTGTCCACTTTGTTACGCTTCGCTACAGAAATCAAAGAAATGGATATAAATCCGCTTTTAGCTACGCAAAAAGCCGTTATAGCAGTTGATGCGCGTATCAGGATAGAAAAATAGGACTATTCTTTCATTCATTGAGACATATTTACTATCTTTCCGCTATGATTTTGCCTACATTTGGTAACTCAAACGGAAGGATAGAAAACACGTATGTTTATGAAGAAAGTTCTCATATTTTTAATCTGTTTAATTGGCTATCAGATCGGCTGCCATGCGCAAATGGCGGACGAGCATTATTATTTCAAAAATCTTAGTGTACAGAACGGGTTATCCCAAAATACGGTCAATGCGATTTTGCAGGACAGGCAAGGCTTTATGTGGTTCGGCACCAAAGATGGTTTGAATAGATATGACGGTTTGTCATTCCGCAAGTTCAAACATGATGACCGCACACGGCGGAGTATTGGCAATAATTTTATCACAGCACTTTATGAGGATGCGAAAGGAGATATCTGGGTAGGTACGGACGTCGGACTTTATATCTATCATCCGGAAAAAGATTCTTTCCGGCATTTTGCTGAATTGAGCGTAGAAAATACGAAAATTGAACATACCGTAACTGCAATTTCCGGAGACAATAAGGGATGTGTCTGGGTAGCGGTAGAGTCACAGGGATTATTTTGTTATGATTTGGAGGAAGGAAAGCTCCGGAATTATACATTGAAGAACCTTCCTTTTATCTCCACCAATGTTCAGTCTTTTGTTTTCGATAATAGCGGAACTCTTTGGATTGGTTGCTATGGTGATGGACTTTTCTTTTCGAAAGACCGTTTGCAAACCCTTCATCCTTATGTCTCGCCTGTAGACAATCAAAAAACTTATGAGAATGATGTCGTGATAGGCCTGGTGAAAGGAGCATATAATTGTCTATATGTAGGCTCTTTAAAGGGAGGAGTAAAAGAACTGAACCTGACCTCTAACAAACTACATGACTTACTTTCAGAGGATGAAAATGGAGAGTCTGTTTTTTGTCGCGAACTGCTGGTCGCTTCTGATAATGAATTGTGGATTGGTGCAGAATCGGGACTCTATATTTATAATCTTCGAATGGGTAAATATGTTCATTTGCGCAGTTCGATCAACGACCCTTATTCTTTGTCCGATAATGCTATTTATTCCTTGTGTAAGGATCGAGAGGGTGGTATCTGGATTGGATCTTATTTTGGAGGTGTGAACTACTATCCGCGTTTTTATACGTATTTTGAAAAATATTATCCCAAAGGAACAGATAATGGTTTGCATGGAAAACGGGTACGTGAGTTTTGCCAGGATAATCAGGGTATTCTGTGGATTGGTACGGAAGACGGCGGTTTGAACCGTTTCAACCCGAAGACCAAGACTTTTTCCTTTTTTACCCCTAGCAGTGCTTTTACCAATGTGCATGGTCTGTGTTTGATTGATAACCATCTTTGGGTAGGAACCTTCTCAAAAGGAGTGAAAGTAGTAGATACGCGTACGGGAGCTATCGTGAAAACCTATCAGAAAACAGACTCTCCCCGTTCATTGATAGACAATAGCGTGTTCTCTATTTGCCGCACAACGACGGGTGATATTTATCTGGGTACTTTATTCGGTTTGCTGCGATACAACAGACAATCTGATGATTTTGACCGGATACCGGAACTGAACGGCAGGTTTGTATATGATATAAAGGAAGATTCCGGTGGTAATCTATGGTTGGCAACTTATGCAAATGGAGCTTATTGCTACAATGTGAGCGAAAAGAAATGGAAGAACTATTTGCACGATGAAAATAATCCGAAGAGCCTTCCGTATGATAAGGTCTTGAGCATCTTTGAAGATTCTCACCGGCAAATCTGGCTGACTACCCAGGGAGGAGGATTCTGTCGTTTTCAGCCGGATACGGACACATTTGCCAATTATAATTTGTCGGCCGGATTGCCGAACGATGTTGTATATCAGATTGTGGAGGATAAAGACGGATTTTTGTGGTTGACAACCAACAATGGTCTGGTTTGCTTCCAACCTAACACTGGAGTGATGAAAGTATATACCACCTCCAATGGCTTGTTGGGCGACCAGTTTAATTATCGTTCAAGCTTTGAGGCTGAAGATGGTACGATCTATCTGGGTAGCATTGATGGTTTTATTGCTTTTAATCCCAAGAATTTCTCGGAGAATAAGTTCATTCCGTCTGTTGCCATTACTGATTTCTTTCTGTTTGGTAAGGAGGTATATGCCGGCGAACCGGGATCTCCGTTAGAGAAGAGTATAACTTTCTCCGACCAGCTTGTGCTCCAGTCCAATCAGAATTCTTTTTCTTTCCGTGTAGCAGCATTGGATTTCCAGGCTCCGAAAACGAGCCGGATTATGTATAAACTGGAGGGCTTTGATACGGATTGGCTGACGGTTGGCGAAAGCCCTATCGTTACTTATTCCAATCTTCGTTATGGTGATTATACCTTCCGGGTAAAGGTTGCTAATAGCGACGGTGTATGGAGTGACGACGAAGTGTCATTAGGGGTACATATTCTTCCTCCTTTTTATCTCTCTATATGGGCGTATTGTGTGTATGCTCTGCTGATTATCGGCTGCTCCCTGTATACGGTTATGTATTTCAAGAGACGCAGTAACAGCAAACACCGCAGGCAGATGGAGAAATTCGAGCAGGAGAAAGAGCGTGAAGTCTACCATGCAAAGATTGATTTCTTTACGAATGTGGCCCATGAGATACGTACACCGTTGACGCTGATTAAAGGTCCATTGGAAAACATTATATTGAAGAAACAGGTTGATGCGGAAACGCGGGAAGACCTGAATGTAATGAAGCAGAATACGGAACGGCTGTTGAACCTGACTAACCAGTTGCTTGACTTCCGTAAAACGGAAAGTCAGGGATTCCGTTTGAATTTTGCGAAATGTAATGTAACGGAGGTATTGAAAGAGACTCATGTGCGTTTTACTTCCCTTGCCAAACAGAAAGGGCTGGAGTTCACCTTGCAAGTGCCTGAAAAGGATTTCTATGCACATGTGAACCGGGAAGCGTTTACGAAGATTATCAGTAATTTGTTGAATAATGGGGTGAAGTATGCTGAAAGCTATGTACACATATCTTTGGAAGTGCCGGAAACGGATGATAACAATTCATTCTGTATTCGTACGGAGAATGATGGGGTGATTATTCCCAATGAGATGAAGGAGGAAATATTTAAGCCTTTCGTTCGTTTCAATGAAAAAGAAGATGGCAAGGTGACTACCGGAACAGGAATCGGCCTGGCTCTTTCCCGTTCATTGGCCGAGCTGCATCAAGGGACACTGGCTATGGGAGAAGGAGAGAAAAACAATACTTTCTGTCTGACCTTACCGATTGTTCAGGACATGACCATTACGTTGACTCCGGAACCGGAGGTTGAAATAGATAGAATGAGTGGGATTCCTGCCGGGGAGACGGAAAAGAAAGATAACCGTCCTACAGTGCTGGTTGTAGAAGACAATCCGGATATGCTTGCCTTTGTGGTGCGTCAGCTGTCGAAAGAATATACTGTGCTGACTGCTACCAATGGTGTGGAAGCGTTGCAAGTGTTGGATGGCAATTATGTGAATTTGGTGGTTAGTGATGTAGTGATGCCTGTGATGGATGGTTTTGAACTGTGCAAGACGATTAAGTCGGATTTGAATTATAGCCATATCCCCGTCATCCTGTTGACTGCGAAGACAAATATCCAGTCTAAGATAGAAGGGATGGAGTTGGGAGCCGATGCTTATCTGGAGAAGCCTTTCTCTGTGGAATACTTACAGGCTTGCGCTTCCAGTCTTATTCAGAACAGAGAGAAACTACGTAAGGCTTTTGCACAGTCTCCTTTTGTGGCAGCCAATACGATGGCGTTGACGAAGGCTGATGAAGATTTTATAAAGAAATTGAATGAGGTGATTCAGGTGAATTATAGTAATCCGGAATTTAGTATGGATGATATGGCGGATAGTCTGAATATGAGTCGTTCCAATTTCTATCGGAAGATAAAAGGGGTGCTGGATTTGAGTCCGAATGAATATCTTCGTCTGGAGCGTTTGAAGAGAGCTGCTCAATTATTGAAAGAGGGAGAAAACCGGGTGAATGAGATTTGCTACATGGTAGGATTCAATTCTCCGTCTTATTTTGCCAAGTGTTTCCAGAAACAATTTGGAGTGCTTCCAAAGGATTTTGTAAGTTAATATTAATTTATAGCTATAAAGATTAGGTAAAAAGGAACTCTTAAAAGAATGATTTGATGAAAAAATATGTAAATTTGTTCGTTTTCGTTTTCATGGTTGGTACTTGTTTTTCGCAGGGGAAAGCACAGACAAAATCTGCAGTGAGTTATAAGAATCCGGTTGTAGATATTGCCATGCCTGACCCTACGGTAATTAAGGCTGCGGATGGTTATTTTTATGTGTATGCTACCGAATCTACCAGAAACGTTCCGATCATGAAGTCGAAAGACTTGGTGCAATGGACTTATTGCAACACGGCATTCACAAATAAAACTCGTCCCAGATTTGAACCCAAAGCCGGAATTTGGGCACCTGACATTAATTATATCAATAATAAATATGTGCTTTATTATGCGATGTCGGTGTGGGGAGGAGAACAGACGTGCGGAATTGGAGTAGCTACGGCCGACTCTCCACAGGGACCTTTTACAGATCATGGTAAGATGTTCCGTAGTAATGAGATCGGTGTACAGAACTCGATCGATCCCAGCTTCCTGCAATATGAAGGGAGAAACTATCTGGTTTGGGGCAGCTTCCGGGGAATATATGTGATTGAGCTGACTGAAGATGGTCTGTCATTGAAGCCGGGAGCGGAAAAAAAGAGAATAGCAGGAACTGCTTTTGAGGCTGCCTATATTCATAAGCACGGAGATTATTACTATATGTTTGCCTCTATTGGAAGTTGTTGCAGAGGGGTGGAAAGTACGTATAAGGTCGTAGTGGGGCGCTCTAAAAAAGTCTGGGGACCATACAAGGATAAGTCGGGCAAACCGATGTTGAAGAATGGTTATTCTTTGGTGATAGGTGCGAATGATTATTTTGTAGGCAATGGACACGGCTCACAGATGATCCGGGACGATGCCGGGCAGGACTGGCTTTTATATCATGGATTTTCAAGATCGGCTCCGGAAAATGGACGTATTCTGTTACTGGACCAGATTAAGTGGGATAAAGAAGGGTGGCCTTATGTAGAAGGCGGAGCTCCTTCTTATGAAACACAAAAAGCACCTGTATTTAATA
>DXOJ01000386.1 GCA_019412865.1 Bacteroides sp.
TAAATAGAATGAAAACAGGAGTAGGATAGTAAAAAATATAATGCGTCTGCCCTGTTCCTTTTAACTATCTGCTGATATTCAAACTGAATCTGGGTATATCCGGGGCGGCGATGGCTTCTTCTTTGGCAGAGTTCGGAGCTTTTATCGTACTCCTATTATATATGTGGGTGAGGGTAGATAAAGTGAAATATGGGCTGAAGGTCGTTTATGATGGGAAAGTGTTAATAAAGTTGTTGAGGCTATCTGTATGGAGTATGCTTCACTCTTTTGTCAGCGTTGCTCCCTAGTTTCTGTTCTTCGTTGCTATCGAGCATCTGGGAAGGACAGAGCTTGCTATTTCCAATATTACTCGTAGTGTTTCTACCGTCTTTTTTGTGATTGTCAACTCTTTTGCATCCACTACTGGTTCATTAGTCAGCAATCTAATTGGGGCGGGGCAGGGGAAGGAACTTTTTCCCGTTTGCCATAAAGTTCTTAGGTTGGGTTATGCCGTGGGGGGGCCATTGATAGTTATGGCTCTTTGGGGTAACCAATGGGTTATCGGATTTTATACGAATAACGATAATCTGGTGAGACTAGCTTTCTATCCTTTTATAGTTATGCTGTTGAATTATGCTTTTGCACTGCCCGGATATGTTTATATCAATGCTGTTACCGGTACAGGAAAGACGAAGCTCGCCTTTATCTTCCAGTTAATCACCATTCTTGTATATTTGATTTATCTGTATCTGTTAAGTGAATGTTTTCATGCTTCTCTGACTGTGTATATGACGGCAGAATATTTGTTTGTTATTTTATTAGGGATACAATCTATCATTTACTTAAAGAGAAAATCCAACTAGAATATGTATTTTTGTACTTTCAATACTTGATACTTTCTCGAAATGACTGAAGATATAAAGAATAAACTTTTGATGTGTGCGGAGATGTATCATCGCGCAGACTTTATACAAAGCGATCCGGTGCAGTTTCCCCATCGTTATACGCTGAAACAGGATATCGAAGTCAGCGGTTTGCTGACGGCGGTTATGAGTTTTGGCAATCGCAAACAGATCTTGAAGAAAGCGGACGAATTGCACGGGCTAATGGGAGATTCGCCTTATCAGTATGTATTGTCCTGCCAGTGGGAGAAGGATTTTCCTTCAGGAGCAACCAATAGCTTTTATCGGATGTTGTCGTATGCTGATTTTTATGGATACTTTCGGCGATTATATATAGCTTATACACAGTTTGAAAGTCTGGAGGAAGCTTTGATGTTATATCCCGGAATACCAATGGAAAAGTTATGTGCATTTCTTGAAGTTTCTGCCAAAAGTCCTCAAAAGAAACTGAATATGTTTTTGCGTTGGATGATTCGCCGGGATTCGGAGGTCGATTTGGGGATTTGGAAAAGTTTTGATCGCAGAGATTTGATTGTTCCTTTAGATACACATGTCTGCCGGGTAGCCCATTATTTTAAGTTGACGGATGTGGAAACCTTTTCTCTGAAAAATGCCCGCCAGATAACGGCAGCATTGGCTACAGTCTTTCCGGATGATCCTTGTCTGGGCGATTTTGCTCTGTTCGGCTTGGGGGTGAATGGGGAGATTTAAATAGATAAACTAATAGTACTGATTTTTCCGGTTATTATCGAAAATATAGTGTTTTTCTTAAGTTGTTTCGATTATAACCGAAAAAGTCGATATTAAACCAACTTTATTCGATTATAATCGAAAAACTGGAGAACTGTTAGAACGTTGTTATCTTGTTTGTGAAATCCCTCCAACCATTTGCGTTCTTATATTTTTCCACAGACTCGGCAGGAACACGAATGACGGTAATATCATTCGGAAATCCGTACCATACTTTTTCAAATACCTGCGGAGGTGTTATCCCTTCTACCTTTACTTCTTTAATACCTGTATTATTGAAAGCCGAAAAATTAATCTGTGTGACGTTTGCCGGAATGGTTAATTGGGTCACTTTCTTATTACCACCCAGTAATCCCTGTCCCAATATCCGAATACTTTCAGGTATTTCGAAGCGAGCCAATTTCGGACATCCTTCAAGACAATAGGGGTGGATCATAGCTTCGGGGTCATCATTGAAAGTACTCCCGTAGGTGGTCACTTCCGCCAATTCCGGGCAGTAATAAAAGGCTCTTTGCGCCATGGTTGTAACGCCGTTCGGTAACTTCACGGTTGTAACGCTACTTTCCCGGAATGTTTCCAATCCGATTGTTTTTACATTTTCCGGAATCTCAATCGTTTTCAGTTGAGATGTCTTAAGGAATGCCTGTGCTCCGATTTCTTTTAGTGTCGCAGGCAGCAGCACTTCTTCAACGCCCGCATATACAAAAGTGCTGGCGGGAAGTTTGGTGAGTTTCGTTTGGCTTAAATCTGCTTTTTTCAAATTCCGGCAATAGTAGAAAATGTTTTCCTCCATCTGTTCCAGGCTTGATGGAAATACTATTTCCTGAATGGCCGAATTGAAGAAAGCCATATCTCCAATCGATTTTAGTCCTTCATTGAGTACTACCTTTGCTGTTTGGCTGTTGCTGAAGGCAGCTTTCGGGATTGATCTCACGCTATTGGGAAGTATGATTTCATTGTATCCTTTCAATATTTCCGTCAATACTCCGTTTTCTATACGGACGGGTGAAACCTGAACAGAAAAGCTTTTCTGTTTTCCTTCCAGTGTGATGGTTACTTCTTGTTTTTCAACAGGCGTGGATGAAGAGAAACCGCTGATCTGTTCCGGGGTAACTTTTACAGGCCGTTGTTTCCCGTCATCATATTTGCCTGTCACGTTAAGGCCGGTTAAGTCTATATTCTCTCCTAATGCATAAATTGTTTTTGAGGGTAGCTGTTCTATGAAGAAATCTTCAAGTGAAGCCTCTATGGGTTCAGCAGGATTTGCTGCCGAAGGTGAATCTTTCCTGTATTCGTCATTTTCGGTGCTGCAACTTAGTAATATTGTTCCCAAAAACATTTGCAGACAAAGTGCGGTTATTATATAAAGTCTAGTTTGCTTCATGTGATAAAGGCTTAGTTAGGGAATTGGGTTAAACGTATTTCTACTTTTACAACTTTTCCAGCTTCTACGGTTTTGCCGGAAGACCATATCTGATAGTTGTCAGGACCACCCCCTTCTTGTACCACGAATGTCAGGAACCGTTGCGACTGCATTGTAAACCATTCCTCTCGTGGCAGTACAAAGATGGCTATACCACTTTCATTGGTCTGTGTGATTG
>DXOJ01000387.1 GCA_019412865.1 Bacteroides sp.
GTAACCGGCTGATCCGTAGTCAGCTACTCTATTCAGTTGAGCTACGCGACCGTTATTTTGTTTTAACGGGTGCAAAGATACGGACTTTTCCCGAATTAGCAAGCTTTTCACCGACTTTTTTTGTAGAAAATTATTCTATGAACCGATAATTGAATAGTTGTAAACCTATACTTAGTCCGACATTCCACTCCCTTTTCGGTGAGCTATAATGATTTACATATGCAGAGATATCTCCAAAAGGCAATTGACATACAACAGAAATTTCTCCTAAATATTCAAACTTGGAGAAAGCTTTTCCGTAATATGCTTTATTCAACGAGTTTTTTTCGATTGGATAAATAGGCATAAAACCATAAAATTCTCCCCGAAGATGGAACATCTGGCTTAAACGGTAAATAGGCCGAATGCCGGCTCCGACAAATTGATTGGCACGAAAGGCTTCGTTGTAAGTCAATTTGCTATGTAATGTAGGAGAAAACTCTCCAGCTTGCATCATTGTGGCCGTATAGTTCTCGGAGAAGTTTTTGGAGGCATACAGGGCTTTCAAATACCATCCTAAAACCCAATGTTCACTCATATTATGATATTTCTCTTTCATATAAGATAATTGCAGCCAGGAGTGATGATCTTTGTTGTTACTGGTCGTACTTCCTTCGCCCGGATAGAATCGTTCTTTTCCAACGAAAATCTGGGCTACAAGGGCTTCTCTGTATCCACGTGTAGGATATTGTTTGGAATTAAGAGTACTTCCATTAAAACTAATTGATCCACCAAATAAATCATAGCGGCTTTTATCAAATTTGTCATTTCCGAAGTCAATGACACTTTTTTGAAAATATTTATCCTCTATTCTTGCAATTCCTACTCCAAACTCTGCTCGCTTGCTCGAAAGGAAAGGTAATCCAACCTGTAATTTCAAGAAACGTTCGTCTTTCTGGTTAAAGGCCGGTTTGTTATTTCGCGAAAAAAGTTTGTCCTTCTTAAAATAGTCGAAAGTACTGATCGAACCTATAAGACGATACGAGGTAGGAATGGCAGTGGCAAAGTCTATTTTTGCCATAAATTGCACGTTGTTATATACCTTTCCAAGTTGCCCGTCAAGAATAAACTCTTTGGCATAGTAGTTTAAGTCCTGATAACTAAGTCCCAGGTAGATCTGATTCGAATTGGAGGTGGATATGTTACCTCCCAGCCGTACAGCAAAGTTGTTTTCCAGTTTGACTTTTAAATGCAGATCATAGGTGTCATCTTCCGGATTATAAATTGCATGCGGTATGATTTCTGAAATCATTTTATCTGATAGCAATCGAAAATAACCTTGCTTTAAATCTTCATAGGTGAATTCTTTGTTATCCGACTTATGAAATTCTTTCTTCATATATGCCTGTTGTTGTGGATTAGCTCCATCAATGATGATATTTTTAAAACGTAGTTCCGGGAAATTACTACGGTATACCATTCTCCTTAAACGAATATTGTCCAGATTCACACGCCGATGGATACGGCTTTTGATAGAATCCATCATGCTGATGGTTCGATTATATCCTATATCATGTAATTCGTCGATGCGTTGAAAATCCATCAGATTGACGTTGTCATATTTGAACGTCATTAAAATCCCCATAGAGTCCGGAATAGAATAGTCGGTTTTCTGCATCACCATATTCTCAATTTGACTCATGAGGTCATTTTCCTTGGGTTTAGTGGGATTGGTGGATACAACGCTTCCTATAATGACATCCGGATGAAAATCATCTCTCATGACGTCCGTGGGAAAGTTATTATAGATACCTCCATCGTAGGCCAGTACATTGTCTATTTCAATGGGTTTAAACATGAAAGGGAAGCTCATGGAAGCTCTGACGGCATCTCCTAAATCTCCTTCCTTCATGACTAACTGTTTTTTATTGTACACATCGGACGCAATGCAACGGAAAGGAACAAAAAGTTTATCAAAATCTCCCTTACAAGCGGCCGTAGCACGTGCATATAGGTCAACAAACACGAGATTCATTTGAATCGGGTTGACAACACTGGTAGGCAGGAATTGAGGTTTTAAACTCTTCAGTGAATCTTTGAATGAAAAACGAATATTGAAAAATTCGGGAGTGGGAAGATTCTTTTTGAAATGATATACGTATTTCTCTTCCACTTCTCCGGAATACCATCGTTTAAAGTCCTCCGATTTGAGTAGTTCTACCATGTCATCAGGAGAGTATCCCATGGCATACAAGGAGCCGATAATGGCTCCCATGGAAGTACCAGCAATGTAGTCAATAGGGATGTTGTTTTCTTCCAATGCGCGAATGATGCCGATGTGCGTCATTCCTTTGGCGCCACCACCGCTTAATACAAGTCCTACTTTTTGGGCATGGATAGCCGGGATAATCAGCCATAAAGTAATGAACACTAAAAAAATCTTTCTCATAACCCAAATCAAACAATTGAATTTTTTGTCTATTAAGTGTTCAAATATATACAATACTTTTCAATTAATCGATATTTTGCCGATCGTTTTAAATTGAAAAAGAGCATTACAACGTGTATTTAACGTTGAATGCTCTTTCTTGAAGTATGTGTAATGTTTAAAGGGGCGATATTAAATCAGCTCAATGCTACGTTTTACGAAGTTATTCAAAGCTTCACCTCTTAACATATTGTTTTGAAGTAAGGCCAGATCGATAAGCTGGCGGATAACTTTGTTATTGCTTGCATAGCCGATAAAGATAGCTTCCTTCTTGCTTTTCAGATCATCCCACTTCTTGTCGAGATCGTTTAATTCATCTTTTTCAGCTGTTGGGATGTCTTCTTCCTTTTTATCCTTCTGTTTGTCTTTCAACTCATTACGTTGTTTGTTGACGTTATCCATTTCGGAGAGTATCGGAGCTACTTCTGCTTGACAGGCATTCTCTTCTTCATTCAATACTTGTTTTATCAACTTGTGGTCTGAATTCAGGATCAGATTGAACATGTCAGGCATTTCGCCGTAGAAGCTCATTCCGGCTTGAATATTTGCCATTTCTTTCATACGACGCATATATTCGCTTTGAGTAATCATGACCGGAGCCGAATTTTCTCCCAACGCTTGCGTCATCACATTGAATTCAACCTTATCCATTTTAGGCAATTGGCTCTTGAAGGCTGTTGTGATTGCATCTTGTTTGTTGGCTTCCAGAGTTTCACCTTTCTTGTCTTCTTTTACAATCAGATTGTCAACAACATCACTGTCTACACGGGTGAAACGGGATTTCTCAAGCTTTTGCTCCAACATACTTACCATAGCTACATCTAACTGGCCATCCATGAGCAAGACATTATAGCCTTTATTGGTTGCAGCCTCAATATAGCTGTATTGTTCGTCCTTGTTATTTGCATACAGATAGATTAGATTTCCATCTTTGTCTGTCTGATTATCTTTAATAAGGGTCTGATACTCCTCGAATGTGTAATGTTTGTCATTT
>DXOJ01000388.1 GCA_019412865.1 Bacteroides sp.
AAATAAACTTTAGTATTATGGCAATGTACGTAATGGAAGAAATGCCCGATATTCATGGAACGGGCGAACAGGTACTTTATCCTCGGTTTGCAATGATAGATCAGGTATCTACCGAGGATTTAATACGTCAGATAGCATCCAGCAGTGGTTTTAATGTCGGAGATGTGGAAGGCGTAATTACACAGATCGGTATTGAAATGGCACATCAGATGGCAGAAGGCAAGTCTGTGAAGCTGGATGGTATCGGAACATTCTCTCCTTCGTTGGCGTTATGCAAAGATAAAGAACGCGAAAAGACCGGAGAGGGTGAAACCCATCGTAACGCACGAAGCATTGTGGTGGGGAGCGTGAACTTTCGTGTAGACAGGAAGATGGTGAGGCGTATCAACGGAAGATGTCTGCTGGAAAGAGCTCCGTGGAAGTCGCAACGCTCTTCACAGAAGTATACACCGGAGCAACGACTAGCATTGGCTGTTAGATATCTGGAGGAACATCCTTTTCTGACGGTCTACGAATACCGGAAACTGACAGGTCTGCTGCGCACGGCGGCTACCAATGAATTGCGCCAATGGGCGTATACGCCCGGTTCCGGTATCGGGATTGATGGTAGAGGAACACATCGGGTGTATATAAAGAAAACATAATTCATCATATTTGTATGATGATACTATACAAATACTTTATATCTTTGTAAAACAATGACATAAATCGCGATTTAACCATACCACTGAAAATATGAAAACAAAAACTTTATTAGGCTTCTTTCTCCTCTCTCTCATGACTTTTTGTATATCAGCCTGTCAAGATGATGCAGAGATTATTTTATTTAGCGGTTCCGAATTAATCGACGAAACGGGAACCTGTACGAACACGATTTCTTCTACAGTCCTGTATCTTAATGGATGGGAAGTGTCTTTACATATAAAGGTGAAAATGATGTAGAGAAACAACACACCTTCTTTAATTTTAGCCCGTATTTAGGAACTCAAAGTCTTACAAGAGAAAGAGGTCCGATTACTACGGCATGGTTGGAAGATGTATCTGATTCACCTTATCTCGAAGATGTTTTACCTGCAGATAGAACGGTTGTATATTGGGTGGATACAATGATCTTCAATTTATCTGCGGAGGATTTGTAATCATTTGTACGGGCTTTATTGTAAAGCCCGTATACGTACTTCGGTTGTTTTCTCATTTTTCAATCCTTCTTTTACTTTATTGATATCCGTATTTCCGTAATGATAAGGATACAAAATGTGCGGCTTGATAATTTGAGTTGCACGTATCGCTTGTTCCGGTGTCATGGTGTAGGGTTGGTTGACTGGCAGGAAAGCGATATCAATATCTTTCATTTGGTTTAGTTCTGGAATATCTTCTGTATCTCCGGCGATATAGATGCGGGTCCCTCCCAGAGTAAGAATATAGCCGTTGTCACGTCCTTTGGGATGGAACTTATCTCTGCCGGGAGTCGTATTATAGGCCGGTACGGCTTCCAGTTTCATATCATCTGCCAGTTGAAGCACATCACTGTTCTTCATTTCCTGTCCTCTGTTCAGCATTTTCCGGCAATTAGGATTAGCAATAATTCTAGTCCCGCTTGTTTCGATAGCTGCTATTGCTTTGGTATCGAAATGGTCTCCATGTTCATGCGTAATCAGGATGAAATCCGCCTTCGGCTGTTGTGTATAGTCGGCGTAATCGGATACTGGATCAACGAATATTTTTTGTCCTGCATATTCCAGCAATAAGCTCGCATGTCTGAAGAAAGTGATCTTCAGGCTTTTCCCATTTTGGGTGGTAAATGAATCCATTTCAAAGTTTTGCATCTTTGTAGTCAGGTTAGTTGGGTTGTTAAATGAATGGGAATAAGAAAATCCGTAAGAAAAGCATAATACGAATGCTAATAATAGATTCTTTTTCATATCTGTACAGAATTTGGTTCCCTGCAAAGATAAACATCCGAGAAGATTTATCGGTTCATATTTGAAATGATTCTTTGCGAAATTAACTTTCTTTTTGTGGAAAATAAGAAGGCACGGGAAATATTTCATTCCCGTGCCTTCTCTTATTATTTTATACCTTTACGGTATTCTTATGCGTTCAATGCCTGTTCGATATCAGCAATAATATCATCCGCATTTTCGATACCTACCGATAGACGGATCAAGTCCGGGCGTACACCTGCTTCCATCAGTTGCTCATCCGTCAACTGGCGGTGAGTATGGCTCGCCGGATGGAGCACGCAACTACGTGCATCCGCCACGTGAGTAACGATCGCAATGAATTCCAGTGAATCCATAAACTTGATAGATACGTCACGTCCGCCTTTCAGTCCGAAGGAGATGACTCCGCAGGAACCATTCGGCATATATTTCTGTGCAAGGCTATAATATTTATTGTCCGGCAGTCCGCAATAGTTTACCCAGGCAACTTTCTCATTTTTAGAAAGATATTCGGCTACTTTCTGCGCGTTGCGGCAGTGTTGAGGCATACGCAGGTGCAACGTTTCAAGTCCCAGATTCAATAAGAAAGAATTTTGCGGGCTTTGGATGCTGCCGAGGTCACGCATCAGTTGGGCAGTTGCTTTGGTGATATAAGCACCTTTGCCGAATGCTTTGGTATAAGTCAGTCCGTGGTATGACTCGTCCGGAGTACAAAGTCCCGGGAATTTTTCAGCATGAGCATCCCAGTCAAAATTACCGCTGTCTACGATACAGCCACCTACGCTTGTAGCGTGTCCGTCCATGTATTTGGTAGTAGAATGAACCACGATGTCAGCTCCCCATTCAAATGGGCGGCAGTTGATCGGGGTCGGGAAAGTGTTGTCAACAATCAAGGGAACCCCGTGACTGTGTGCAATGCGTGCAAATTTCTCAATATCCAGTACTTCAAGAGAAGGGTTGGAAATCGTTTCACCGAATAAAGCTTTTGTATTCGGTTTGAAAGCTGCAGAAATTTCTTCTTCGCTGGCATCCGGATTAACGAAAGTCACATCGATGCCTAGCTTCTTCATGGTCACGCCAAACAGGTTGAACGTACCTCCGTAAATAGCGGAAGAGCAAACAAAGTGATCTCCTGCCTGACAGATATTAAAAATGGCATAGAAGTTGGCAGCCTGGCCGCTGGAAGTCAGCATAGCGGCTACACCACCTTCAAGGGCAGCGATTTTGGCGGCAACAGCGTCATTCGTTGGATTTTGCAGGCGGGTATAAAAGTAACCACTGTCTTCCAGGTCGAACAGGCGGGCCATCTGCTCGCTGGTATCGTATTTGAAAGTTGTACTTTGATAGATGGGCAATACGCGTGGTTCGCCTTTTTTAGGCGTCCATCCTGCCTGTACACACAGGGTTTCCGGTTTGAATTGTTTTGCCATAATGTTATCGGGTTTTAATGTTTTATTTCAAAAAATGTTTTAATGCTGCAAAAGTAGGGAAAATAATTGTATTTTTGCCCTGTTTATGAGTGAAATGATACTCTTGCGAAGGAGATAGTTAATGTAGTTA
>DXOJ01000389.1 GCA_019412865.1 Bacteroides sp.
AATAGCTGTAAAATCTCTTTCAGAGTTTCTGCTTTCCACACTGGCGGATGAAGTCTTTATCTTAAGAGGTTATGCCGGCACTGGTAAAACTTCATTGGTAGGGGCATTGGTGAAAACCATGGATCAATTGCAGCAGAAATCTGTATTGTTGGCTCCTACAGGACGTGCGGCAAAGGTCTTTTCAGCGTATGCAGGACATCCGGCTTTCACTATTCATAAAAAAATATATAGGCAACAGTCTTTTTCGAATGAGCTTAGTAATTTTTCAATTAATGACAATCTGGCTACAAATACTTTATTCATCGTTGATGAGGCTTCCATGATTTCAAACGAAGGACTGTCGGGGAGTGTGTTTGGAACTGGTCGTTTATTGGATGATTTAGTGCAATTTGTTTATTCAGGACAGGGGTGTCGTCTCTTGTTAATGGGGGATACCGCGCAGCTTCCTCCAGTAGGAGAGGAGTTAAGCCCGGCACTTTTTTCCGATGCATTGAAGGGGTATGGGCTTGAAGTACGTGAGATTGATCTTACTCAAGTAGTCCGTCAGGTGCAAGAATCCGGAATATTATGGAATGCCACACAGTTGAGGCGATTGATAGCGGAGGATGATTGTTATTCTTTGCCTAAAATAAAAATAGCAGGCTTTCCTGATATTAAACTGGTACCGGGAACGGAACTGATAGAGGAACTGACTAATTGTTATGATCATGATGGTATGGATGAAACGATTGTTGTCTGTCGTTCTAATAAGCGTGCAAACCTATATAATAATGGAATACGTGCTCAAATTCTTTGGCGTGAAGATGAATTGAACTCAGGAGATATGTTGATGATAGCTAGAAATAATTACTATTGGACAGAGAAATATAAGGAGATGGATTTTATAGCGAATGGCGAGATAGCAGTTGTCCGGCGTGTTCGTCGAACTCGTGACATATATGGCTTTCGTTTTGCGGAAGTCACTCTCCGTTTTCCTGACCAGAATGATTTTGAATTGGATGCAAATCTCTTATTGGATACTTTGTATTCGGATTCACCTGCATTATCAAAAGAAGACAATGACCGATTATTTTATACAGTACTTGAGGACTATATAGATATTCCAATCAAAAGAGACCGGATGAAAAAGATGAAAGCTGATCCGCATTATAATGCATTGCAAGTGAAATATGCATATGCAATAACCTGTCATAAAGCGCAAGGTGGGCAGTGGCAGAATGTATTTTTAGATCAGGGGTATATGACGGATGAGTATTTGACTCCTGATTATTTCCGATGGCTGTATACGGCTTTTACTCGTGCGACAAAAACATTGTATTTGGTGAATTATCCGAAAGAACAGGTGGAGTGATTAAGATGTTTTTATCTCAAAACTTTTTTAAAAGCCCTTCATTTTTCATATACACATCATGGAGGATTTATTTATAGAACCTTCTTATTACAAACTTACTTTTTGTATTGAGATATTGCAACTTTATTATTAGATGTTATAGAATAATTCTCCATTTCCATTTGTAACATTGATTGTTGCTTCGTCTGAATATTCA
>DXOJ01000039.1:0-9346 GCA_019412865.1 Bacteroides sp.
AGACCTTTTCACTTTGTTCGAAGAGAAAGTGGTTTTGGCACAGGGAGAGCTTATCTCTACGGCGATGGTAAACTTTTACCTGCAGGAATGCGGTGTGAAGTCCGTGTTGCTTCCGGCTTTGGAATTCATGCGTACTGATAAGAATGCAGAACCGGACCCCGTATATATTAAGGATAAGTTACGTGCTCAACTCGATCTTTATCCGGATACGGAGATCTACATTACGCAAGGTTTCATCTGCCGCAATGCTTACGGGGAGATAGACAACCTGCAACGTGGTGGTAGCGACTACACCGCTTCTCTGATCGGTGCAGCAGTGAACGCTTCCGAAATCCAGATCTGGACAGATATCGATGGTATGCACAATAACGACCCGCGTATTGTTGACAAGACCGCTCCGGTGCGTCAGCTTCATTTTGAGGAAGCAGCCGAGTTGGCTTACTTCGGTGCAAAAATTCTGCACCCTACTTGTATCCAGCCGGCTAAATATGCCAATATCCCTGTCCGTCTGTTGAACACAATGGATCCGGAAGCTCCGGGTACACTAATCTCCAACGATACGGAAAAAGGTAAGATCAAGGCAGTAGCTGCAAAAGATAACATTACTGCTATCAAGATCAAATCCAGCCGCATGTTATTGGCTCACGGTTTCTTGCGTAAGGTGTTCGAAATCTTCGAAAGTTATCAGACATCCATCGATATGATCTGTACGTCAGAGGTCGGTGTATCTGTTACGATAGATAACACGAAACATCTTAATGAGATTCTGGATGACCTGAAGAAATACGGAACAGTAACCGTTGATAAAGGAATGTGTATCATCTGTGTTGTAGGTGACCTTGAATGGGAAAATGTCGGTTTTGAAGCAAAAGCACTCGATGCGATGCGCGATATACCGGTGCGAATGATTTCGTTTGGGGGAAGTAACTACAATATCTCCTTCCTCATTCGGGAGTGCGATAAGAAAGTAGCTTTACAATCGTTGAGCGATATGCTTTTCAACGGCAAGTAATTCCATAAATAACACGAGCGCTTTTACCGAACTGATAAAAGCGCTCTTTTTTAACCAACTAAACAAGTTTTTCGAATTATGAAGGGAATATTTCCAATCGATAAGTTCCGCACTTTGCAGACACCTTTCTATTATTACGATACCAAAGTGCTGCGTGATACATTGTCGGCTATTAACCATGAGGTTGCCAAATATCCTAATTATTCAGTGCATTACGCTGTCAAAGCAAATGCCAACCCAAAAGTACTTACTATCATCCGTGAGAGCGGAATGGGAGTCGATTGTGTGAGCGGTGGAGAAATCCGCGCCGCTATCCGTGCAGGATTCCCGGCCAATAAAGTCGTTTTTGCAGGAGTAGGTAAAGCGGACTGGGAAATCAACCTCGGGCTGGAGTACGGAATCTTCTGTTTCAATGTAGAGTCTATTCCCGAACTGGAAGTAATCAATGAATTGGCTGCTGCTCAAAATAAGGTGGCTAATGTTGCTTTCCGTATCAATCCGGATGTAGGCGCACATACTCACGCAAATATCACTACCGGTTTGGCAGAAAACAAATTCGGTATCAGTATGCAGGATATGGACAAGGTGATAGATGTGGCACAGGAGATGAAAAACGTAAAGTTTATCGGCCTTCACTTCCACATTGGTTCGCAGATTCTGGATATGGGCGATTTTGTAGCTCTCTGTAATCGTGTTAATGAATTACAGGATAAATTGGAAGCTCGCAGAATTCTGGTAGAACATATTAACGTAGGAGGTGGTTTGGGTATTGACTATGGACATCCCAACCGTCAGGCTATCCCGAACTTCAAAGACTATTTTGCTACCTATGCCGGGCAACTGAAATTGCGTCCTTATCAGACGTTACATTTTGAATTGGGGCGTGCTGTTGTAGGACAGTGCGGTTCCTTAATTTCTAAAGTTCTGTATGTAAAACAAGGTGCTCGGAAGAAATTTGCCATCTTGGATGCTGGCATGACCGATCTTATCCGTCCGGCTCTGTATCAGGCATTCCATAAAATGGAAAATATTACTTCCGAAGAACCATTGGAAGCATACGACGTGGTAGGACCGATCTGTGAATCGTCGGATGTTTTCGGAAAAGCGATTGACCTGAACAAAGTGAAGCGTGGTGACTTGATAGCCCTTCGCTCTGCCGGTGCTTATGGTGAAATAATGGCTTCCGGATATAACTGCCGTGAACTGCCGAAAGGATATACCTCTGACGAACTGGTGTAAGTAAAAAGTGAACCGCTACAATTAAAGTGTGAATGTAGTTTAAAAATGTAGGGTGCGTGGAACAATTTTAACTGAAATCTTGTTATTTTTGTAATGAGTTCAAAAAGAAACTACATTAACAACTTAATAAAAAATACGATTATGATTTCAGAAAAATTACAGAATGCAATTAACGAACAGATTACTGCTGAAATATGGTCTGCTAACCTGTATTTAGCAATGTCTTTCTATTTCGAGAGAGAAGGTTTCAGTGGATTTGCTCATTGGATGAAAAAGCAATCTCAAGAAGAAATGGGACATGCTTATGCCATGGCAGATTATATTATCAAGCGTGGAGGAGCTGCTAAAGTTGATAAAATAGATGTTGTTCCTAACGGATGGGGTACTCCTTTGGAAGTATTCGAACACGTTTACAAACATGAATGTCATGTTTCTCAATTGGTAGACAAGCTGGTAGACGTAGCTGCTGCTGAAAAGGATAAAGCGACACAGGATTTCTTGTGGGGATATGTTCGTGAACAGGTAGAAGAAGAAGCTACAGCACAAGGCATTGTTGACAAGATCAAGAAAGCCGGTGATACCGGAATTTTCTTTGTAGACTCACAATTGGGACAGCGTTAATGATGCTACTCTGAAAATAGTTCTTTAATATATTATAGAAGCTGCCTGAATTCCAGTTCGGGCAGCTTCTTTTTTTTCACTTATTTGGCTTATGTTCGAAAATAAACTACCTTTGTATTACGAGTCAGAGAGAAATTAATCCCGGTTATTATAAATGAATGGTTTGAACAGAGGAATTATAAGATTGCTCCTTTTATCTTTATTGCTCCTTTTAGGGGTGAGTAGTTGTTCTCAAAAAGAGGAACGACGTATTTTAGTTGTCCACTCTTATGAGGAAACTTATGCAGCTTATCCGGAATTTAACCGGATGATAGCGGAGCAATTTGAAAAAGAGAAAATTGATGCTGATATTCGTACCGTTTATTTAGACTGTGAATCTTATTGGGAGGAACCGGAACTGGAACGGATGCGCTTTCTGGTTGATTCCGTTTCGAGAGACTGGCGGCCGGAAGTGATTCTGGTGAATGAAGACCAGGCCACTTATTCATTGATGAAATGTGGAATTCAGTTGGCGAAAGAAGTGCCTGTGGTTTTTGGTGGTGTCAATTATCCGAATTGGGGATTGTTGAAACATCATCCCAACGTGACAGGTTTTCATGACAAGATAGCCTTTAATGAGAATATCAGTGTGGCAAAAGAGCTCTTCGGTGAGCACGTCCGTTTGTTTACCATGCTCGACACTACCTATATCGACAAACAAATCAGAAGAGATGCAAAGGAGCAGTTTAAAGGATATAAAGTGACCGGATTCATAGATAATCCTGAACTTTCTCCGGAAGAACAGATACGTTTGGTGCAGGAAGAAGGTTATACCCGCTTCATGGCTATTCCTTTGCGTAATGCCAGAAATCATTCGGATGCCACTTTTATGTGGGTTTTAAACAGGAGCTACCGCGACCAATGTTATATTCAGTTGAAACGTGATTACACCACTATTAATATTGGAAGCATCTGCGGTAGTCCCAGTCTGACAGCCATTAATGAAGCCTTTGGGTTTGGTGAGAAGTTGTTGGGTGGATACATCACTTCGCTACCTATTCAGGTAGAAGAAGAAGTGAAAACTGCCGTTCGCATATTACATGGTACAAGCCCCTCGGATATACCCATTGTTGAAAGTCGGAAAGAGTATGTCGTAGACTGGAATACAATGAAACAAATTGGATTGGGCAAGGAAAGTATTCCTGCAAAATATAGCATTATTAATATTCCGTTCAGAGACAAGTATCCATTTCTTTGGGGAACTTTAGTCGCTTCACTAATTCTTTTCCTGACATTTCTTTTTGCTTCGCTTTGGTGGTTATACCTTCGGGAACAGACGAGAAAAAAACAGGCGCTTATAGCATTGGCTGATGAAAAAGAAACATTGTCATTAGCTATTGAGGGTGGAATGACGTATGCTTGGAGATTGGATAACGGTTGTTTTGTTTTTGAAGATGCATTCTGGTCGTCGCAAGGGCTGAATCCTAGACAACTTTCGTTTAAGGAATTCATGAGCTTTATTCATCCCGATCATTGGGAAGGAGTAAAGTTCAACTGGCAAAATCTGAAAACAGCCCAAGAGAAAGTAGTATGGGAGCTTTGTAACTTCGACGGTAAAGGATATCAGTGGTGGGAGTTCCGTTATACTACTAAACAGCTACCGGGTGGCGAATATAAAACAGCAGGTTTGCTGCTCAACATACAAGATATAAAGGATCGTGAAGAGGAACTGGAAGCTGCGCGCTTGCTCGCTGAAAAGGCAGAATTGAAACAATCCTTCCTGGCAAATATGAGCCATGAGATACGTACTCCGCTTAATTCGATTGTTGGTTTTGCCAATATTCTGGCATTGGAAGATGGGTTGAGTTCCGTAGAACGCGAAGAATACATCGGTACCATTAACAAGAACAGCGAGTTGCTGCTCAAACTGATTAACGATATTCTGGAGCTTTCCCGTATCGAATCAGGCTATATGTCTTTCTCATTCAAGAAATGTAGGGTGAGAGAGCTGATTGATGACATTTATATGACTCACCAGGTATTGATTGCTCCACGTCTGGAATTCCTGAAAGAAGTGGATAATATACCTTTGGAGATTAATGTGGATAGAGAGCGTTTGATACAAGTTCTAACAAACTTCTTGAATAACGCCAGTAAGTTTACGGAAACCGGGTATATCAAATTAGGGTATATTTATCTGCCGGATGAAGGTAACGTGCGGATTTATGTAGAAGATACCGGAAAGGGTATTCCACGCGAAGAACAACGGATGATTTTCAGCCGTTTCTACAAACAGAACGAATTTTCACAGGGAGCAGGATTGGGGCTTTCTATTTGTCAGGTAATTATAGAAAAACTGGGTGGAAGGATTGAACTCAAATCCGAAGTAGGCAAGGGAAGTCGCTTTACGGTCATCCTTCCTTGCCGGGTAGTGTCTTGATAAAACTTAATAGGAGGGATTGTCAACCGTGTTATTTTTTGTTTTTCCCTTTCTCCATCGTTCCCAAGTAAATCTCCAGTGAACGGGTGGAAATCTGTATTTCGCGGAAAGATACGCCTAGAGAGGCTATCAACAGAATCAGTGCCAGTCCGAATACGTAAGCAGAAAATAATTGCAGTCCGATATAAATAAGAAACATACTGACTACGCAAAGAAAAAGACTTGCAATACCCAGTCCTTGCATTGTACGGGTCAGGTTCAACCGTTTCCGTAAATTCTCGATTTGAGCTTCAGTGATATCCGAAGGGTTCTCCACGTAGCGGTCACGCAGTTGGCGCACAAGTTGGGCATACGATAAGAAACGGTTGGTGTAAGCCAACAAAATCAATGAAACTGCCGAGAAAAGTAGGGCAGGAGTAGTGAGGGTCAGTTCTTCCATAATCTATTTTTTGTAGTCAAGTAGCGGTTCAAAATTCATTTTATAAAAGAGAATTTAGGTGCAGATTACATAGATTTCACGTATTATACGTTTTTTAGAATGAAGCTTGTTATAAAGCAACTGTGTAAGATACGTGAAATCTGTGTGATCCGTGTAATCCGCGCCTAAAATATAGATTCCGCAAGGAAACCTTGCTTCGGAGTTATTCCGCTTTCAATACGTTGAGTTCTTTACCTACCTTGATAAAGGCAGCGATACACTTGTCAAGATGTGCTTTTTCGTGTCCTGCAGAAATCTGTACACGGATGCGGGCCTGATCTTTCGGCACTACCGGATAGTAGAAACCTGTCACATAGATTCCTTCTTCCTGCATGCGTGCAGCGTAAATCTGGGATAACTTCGCATCATACAGCATAACAGCACAGATAGCACTTTGTGTCGGTTTAATATCAAATCCGGCAGCCGTCATCTTATCGCGGAAGTAGTTTACATTTTCAACCAACTTGTCATGCAGTGCATTGCTCTCTTTCAGCATCTTGAAAACTTCAAGACTTGCACCGATGATACCCGGAGCCAATGAGTTGGAGAACAAATACGGGCGACTACGTTGACGGAGCAAATCGATAATCTCTTTACGACCGGTGGTAAATCCTCCCAGTGCACCGCCGAAAGCCTTACCCAACGTTCCGGTATAAATATCTACACGTCCGTGAGTCTTATACAACTCGCTTACGCCATGACCAGTGGTACCTACCACACCGGCAGAGTGGGATTCATCCACCATTACCAACGCATCGTATTTCTCGGCAAGATCACAAATCTGATCCATCGGAGCTACGTTGCCATCCATTGAGAACACACCGTCCGTAACAACAATACGGAAACGTTGTGCCTGCGCTTCTTGCAGACATCTTTCCAAGTCTTTCATGTCAGCATTGGCATAACGGTAACGTTTTGCTTTGCAAAGACGTACCCCGTCAATGATAGAAGCATGGTTTAGCGAGTCCGAGATAATGGCATCCTCTTCAGAGAAAAGTGGTTCGAATACACCGCCGTTAGCGTCAAAGCAGGCAGCATACAGAATCGTGTCTTCAGTCTGGAAATAGTCCGAGATGGCAGCTTCCAGTTCTTTGTGTATATCTTGTGTTCCACAAATGAAACGGACGGAAGACATTCCGTATCCACGGTTGTTCATCATTTCCTGCGAAGCCTTGATTAATCGGGGATGATTGGACAATCCTAGATAGTTGTTTGCGCAGAAGTTTAATACTTCCTTACCTTTTACAGTGATGGCAGCTTGCTGCGCACTTTCAATCAGTCGTTCTTCTTTATAAAGTCCGGCTTCCTTGATTTCAGCCAATGTTTGGCGGAGATATTCTTGCATTTTACCGTACATAGTGTTTGGGTGATTAAGTTATATTGCAAAGGACACAATTTTTCTTGGAATAACAATGTCTTTTTGATTAAAATCTGAAAAAAAAGTGCTTACTTTGCGCACTATTTAAGCTTGATATTCTAAGTCAGAAGAAAAAATGGAACACATTTTGATTATTGGAGCTACCGGACAGATAGGGTCGGAGCTAACGATGGAGCTACGTAAACGTTACGGAAATGCAAATGTAGTAGCTGGTTATATTCCGGGTGCAGAACCTAAAGGGGAATTAAAGGAGTCGGGACCGTCGGCTATTGCTGATGTAACGGACGGCGAGGCGATTGCATCTGTAGTAAAAGAGTATCATATCGATACGATTTATAACTTGGCTGCTCTGTTGTCTGTAGTTGCCGAGTCGAAACCCAAGCTGGCTTGGAAAATAGGCATCGATGGATTGTGGAATGTGCTGGAAGTGGCACGTGAACAAGGGTGCGCGGTGTTTACTCCGAGTTCTATCGGTTCGTTTGGCGCTAGTACGCCTCACACGAAAACACCGCAGGACACCATTCAACGTCCCCGTACCATGTATGGAGTCACTAAAGTAACGACAGAGTTGTTGAGTGATTACTATTTTAATAAATACGGTGTCGATACCCGTGCTGTCCGTTTTCCGGGCATTATTTCGAATGTGACCCCTCCGGGAGGAGGTACGACCGATTATGCTGTCGATATTTACTACTCGGCAGTGAAAGGAGAAAAGTTTGTGTGCCCCATTAAGCAAGGCACTTTAATGGATATGATGTACATGCCGGATGCGCTGAATGCAGCAATCACACTGATGGAAGCCGATCCGGCAAGATTGATACATCGCAATGCTTTCAATATCGCTTCCATGAGTTTCGATCCGGAAACGATATATCAAGCTATCAAGAAGCATGTGCCGCAGTTTGAGATGATTTATGATATAGATCCTTTGAAGCAGCGCATAGCCGACAGCTGGCCCGATAGTCTGGATGATACTTGTGCTCGTGAAGAGTGGGGATGGAAGCCGGCCTACAATTTGGAAAGCATGACGGTGGATATGCTTGAAAAGTTAAGAGAGAAACTGAAATAATGAAAAAACTAATTGCAGGGGTCATACTGCTCGGTATATTGAGCTCTTGTGGAAACAAGAAAACAAATATTGACCCCTTCGCATCTATTACTAAAGAGGTGGATTCAGTCCGGCAGATAGCCGATTCTAGCCACCATGATAAATCGCCGGAAGATCCGCAGCCTATACAGGCGGATGAATCTTTCGATGATTTTATTTACAATTTTGCTTCCGATGATGTGTTACAGCGTCAGCGTGTGAAATTTCCATTGCCCTACTACAATGGAGATAAGAAGTCAAACATCGAGGAACGCAACTGGAAGCATGACGACTTGTTTACCAAGCAGCATTATTATACACTGCTGTTTGATAGAGAAGAAGACATGGATCTAGTAGGAGATACCTCCCTCACTTCTGTGCAGGTAGAGTGGATGTTCGTGAAAATACGAATGGTGAAAAGATACTATTTTGAACGTATCAAAGGTGCATGGATACTGGAGGCAATCAACCTGCGGCCCATTGAACAAAGTGATAATGAAAACTTTGTTGAGTTTTTCGGACATTTTGCAACGGATAGTCTTTTTCAGAGTCAGCGTGTGCGGGAGCCGTTGGCTTTTGTAACCAGTGATCCGGACGATGATTTCTCCATTTTGGAGACAACCCTCGATCTTAATCAGTGGTTCGCCTTCAAACCGGTACTTCCTGTCGACCGCCTTTCTAATATTAATTACGGACAGCGGAATGACGATGATTCGCCCACGAAAATCCTGGCGTTGAAAGGTATCGGAAATGGTTTTTCCAATATCCTTTATTTCCGCCGGAAAGCCGGAGAATGGGAATTGTATAAGTTTGAAGATACAAGTATCTGATACAGGTTAAGATGCACTATAACAGTATAACTTATAACTAAAAATATATGTATTCTCTTTTGCCCTACAATACATTCGGCATCGATGTCAGTGCCGCTCGTTTTTTAGAATATTCTTCGGTTGAAGAACTGAAGAAGCTGATTGTGCAAGGTGCCATTGTGACACCTTTTTTGCATATTGGTGGCGGCAGTAACCTGCTGTTTACCAAAGATTACGACGGGTTGATACTCCATTCCCGCATTGAAGGAATCGAAGTGACGGAGGAAGATGAACACTCTGTGT
>DXOJ01000039.1:9356-12498 GCA_019412865.1 Bacteroides sp.
GTAGTATGGGATGACTTCGTTGCATATTGCGTAGAACATGGATGGTATGGAACGGAGAACCTGTCGCTCATCCCCGGTGAGGTCGGAGCGAGCGCGGTACAGAACATCGGAGCTTATGGCGTTGAAGTGAAAGATCTGATAACAGCTGTGGAAACGGTGAACATTCAAGCTGAAGAACGCGTTTATTCGGTGGAAGAGTGTGGATATACCTACCGCAACAGTATCTTTAAACGCCCGGAAAACAAGTCGGCTTTTGTCACCTATGTCCGTTTCCGACTTAGTAAAAAAGAACATTATACGTTAGATTATGGAACCATTCGTCAGGAGCTTGAAAAATATCCGGCATTGACGCTTTCTGTTGTACGGAAAGTGATAATTGATATTCGTGAGAGCAAGTTGCCCGACCCGAAGGTAATGGGAAATGCCGGCAGCTTCTTTATGAATCCCATTGTGCCGAAAGAAAAACTGGAAGCCCTGCAGCAGGAATATCCCCGGATACCTTACTATGAGCTGGCAGAAGATCGGGTGAAAATTCCGGCAGGATGGATGATCGACCAATGCGGCTGGAAAGGTAAGGCCTTAGGTCCGGCTGCCGTACATGATAAACAAGCGCTGGTGTTAGTGAATCTTGGTGGAGCAAAAGGTAGCGATATTCTTGCGCTTTCAGATGCAGTCCGAGCCTCTGTTCATGAGAAGTTCGGCATTGATATCCACCCGGAAGTTAACTTAATAAATTGAGAAGTAACAAGTGAAAGTAAGAATCATTGGAAGTGGAACATCGACGGGAGTACCCCAAATCGGCTGTACATGTCCGGTTTGTACTTCTACCGATCCGAAAGATAACCGATTGCGTGCATCTGCTATTGTTGAGACAGATGATGCGCGAATTTTGATAGATTGCGGTCCGGATTTCCGGACACAGGTATTGCGTCTTCCTTTTGAGAAGATAGATGGTGTGCTCATTACGCATGAACATTATGACCATGTGGGTGGGTTGGACGATTTGCGTCCGTTTTGCCGGTTTGGTTCAGTGCCTATTTATGCGGAAAATTATGTGGCACAAGGCTTGCGCTTGCGTATGCCCTATTGTTTTGTTGACCATCGTTATCCGGGAGTTCCCGACATTCCTTTGCAGGAAATCTCGGTGGGACAGGCTTTTTCAGTTAACCACACGGAGGTGCTTCCTTTACGTGTGATGCATGGCCGATTGCCTATTCTGGGATATCGTATCGGGCAATTAGGTTATATCACTGATATGCTGACCATGCCCGAAGAATCCTATGAACAATTGGCGGGAATAGATGTTTTGGTAGTGAATGCACTTCGGATTGCCACGCATCCTACTCATCAGAATTTGGAAGAAGCATTGGCAGTGGCGCAGCGCATTCAGGCAAAGAAGACGTACTTTATACACATGAGTCATGATATGGGCTTGCATGCGGAGGTTGAAAAGAGCCTTCCGGAAAATATTCACCTGGCATTCGACGGATTGGATATCTATCTTTGATTATCGGTGAAATTTTTAGCAAAAGTTTTGTTTTCTTTGTAGAAATTATTATTTTTGCACCTAGCCGATAAACAGCGAATATTATGAAACTTCGTACGATAGTGAAAATAGCGATCACGTCTTCTGTTGTACTTTTGTGCTCAGGTTTCGCATTGTACTCTTTTTTTAGACTGTCGGCGGCCGAAGGGCAGAAAGATTTTGATCTTTATGAACTGGTTCCATCCACCACTTCAGCCGTATTTGTTACCGATGATGTGCTCGAGTTTGTAGCGGAGGTCGATGATCTGACTTGTAGTAAAAATCAGCAATATCTTTATGTATCCAAACTTTTTTCTTATCTGAAACAAAGCCTTTATGCCCTCTCGGAAGATACTCCCCATGGCTTGAGTCGGCAAATGAATCAGATGCTGATTAGTTTCCACGAACCGGATAACGAACGGAACCAGGTACTTTATTGCAGATTGGGAAATGGGGATAAGGAATTGGTGAACAGGTTTGTGCGTAAATATATATCTTCGCTTTATCCACCGAAAACGTTTGTTTACAAAGGAGAGGAAATAATCATTTACCCGATGGCAGATGGTGATTTTCTAGCCTGCTATCTGACGTCTGATTTTATGGCGTTAAGTTTTCAGAAAAAACTGATTGAAAACGTTATTGATGCATATAAGAGTGACAAATCATTGGCGGATGATCCGACCTTTACAGGAGTGCGTGCTCCGAAAAAAAGTGTAGCGGCCGCCACAATCTATACCCGTATGAAAGGGATGATGGGATGGACGGAATTTGACATGAAGATGAAAGATGATTTTATCTATTTCTCCGGCATTACTCATGATGCAGATACTTGCTTTGCATTTATAAAACAACTTCGCCAGCAGCAATCAGTCAAAGGCTTCCCGGGTGAAGCACTGCCCTCCACTGCTTTCTATTTTAGCAGACAGGGGATTACGGACTGGGCGTCTTTACTTTCTTATGGAAATGCGCAGGAGCAGAACGGGGCAGTCCGCACGAGTGAAGTGCAGAATAGAGATAAGGAATTTTCCCGCTATCTGATGGAAAATGCCGGGCAAGACCTGGTTGCCTGTCTCTTCCAGCGTGAAGATACGTTGCAGGATGCAGCGGCAGTCTTGAGCCTGTCTGTGGCAGATGTGACGGAAGCTGAAAGGATGCTTCGTGCCTTTGTCAATACTGCTCCGGCAGATGAAGGAAGAAAAACTCCCCGTATTACTTTTTGTTATACTGTAAATAAGGCATACTTGGTCTATCGGTTGCCTCAAACAACATTGTTTAAACAACTGACCAGTTTTGTTGAACCGACTTTGGATGTGTATGCAGCATTTTATGGCGGACGTTTGTTACTCGCTCCGGATGAGGATAGCCTGTCGCATTATATTCGCCAACTGGATAAAGGGGAAGTGCTTAATGGGGCAATGGCTTATCAGACGGGTATGGATCACCTGTCTGATTCATATCATTTTATGCTGATGGCGGATTTCGATCACGTGTTCCGGCAATCGGAAAATCACGTCCGTTTCGTACCGGATTTCTTCCTGCGCAATGCAGACTTTTTCCGTAATTTTACACTCTTTGTCCAGTTTGCCTGTACCGATGGAGTAGTATATCCCAATATTG
>DXOJ01000390.1 GCA_019412865.1 Bacteroides sp.
GTTTTGTTCCATTAAAAATTGTAGTAGGAAAACAAACGAATATGTCCGTAAAGCTGGACCCTGATATAAAAGGATTAGAGGAAGTAGTTGTAGTGGGATACGGATCACAAAAGAGAGAAAGTGTAATTGGAGCTATTACCACCATGAAACCTGCCGCTTTACAAGTGAATCAAAGCCGTTCTGTTACAAATGCCCTCGCCGGACAAGTAGCTGGTGTTATTGCTGTGCAACGAAGCGGCGAGCCTGGGAATGATACTTCTGATTTTTGGATTCGTGGCATCTCCTCTTTTGGTGCGGGAACAACTCCGTTAGTCTTGGTTGACGGAATCGAGCGTAGCCTGAGCAATATCTCTCCAGAAGAAATTGAATCTTTTTCTGTTTTAAAAGATGCCACTGCAACAGCAGTCTATGGTGTTAGAGGAGCTAACGGTGTGATTCTGGTACAAACCAAACGCGGTCAGATTGGTAAGCCTCGCATTCAGATAAAGGCTGACTATGGTTTCTCTGCTCCGACCATGCTTCCCGAATTTGTAGACGGAGCCAAATATATGGAGGTTATGAATGTGGCGAGTCAGTTTTCCTCTGGAAAGGATATGTATACACAAGCAGCAATCGATGCCACTCGCAATGGTACCGATCCAGATTTATATCCTAACGTAAACTGGTTGAAAACAATAACCAAAGACCATGTACCCAATGGACGTGTCTCTTTAGACATCAATGGAGGTACTGAGCGATTACGCTATAGTATGGTATTGGCTTATCACGGAGAGACCGGTATGACAGTAACAGATCCGGGAGTGGAATATAATACATCCAATAATCTGTCACGTTATAATATACGTACCAATTTGGATATGAATCTAACCCCTTCCACTGAAATTAACGTAAGCTTGGGAGGATACATCATGAACCAGCGCACACCCGGCTTCTCGACAAATGCCGCTCCTTTTACGGACATCATCTATCTGGCCTTTAAAAATACTCCGATTGTCCATCCCACCGTTTACTCTAACGGACAGATTCCAGCCAACACATCACAAACTAATCCGTGGGCAGCCGCTACACATTCAGGATTTATTTCAAGCTACAAGAGCAGTTTGCAATCTGTATTTGCCGTAACACAGGATATCGGCAAGTTGTGGCATCCACTGAAAGGATTGAAAGCGAAAGCCACTTTCTCATTCGATACCTATGCTTGGAACTCATTTTTGAGAAGAAAAACACAAACTACTTATATGGCAACCGGACGTGACGAAGAAGGGAATTTATTGACCAGTATCACGAACCAGGGAGATGATTACTTGCAGTATGCAAAAGAAGCCGGCGGCAATCGCACCATGTACCTGGAAGGTCAGCTGTCTTACAGCCGTCTGCTCGCAGATAATCACCAAATAGACGGACTATTGTTGTATAATATGCGGGATTATGTAAATGCAGACGCAGCTTCAGCCATTTATTCACTACCGTATCGTACACAAGGTATCGCTGCTCGTTTGTCATATAGCTATAAAGGCAGATATTTCATCGAAGGAAACTTCGGGTATAACGGTTCAGAGAACTTTAGTAAAGGGAACAAATGGGGATTCTTTCCCTCCGTAGCCGGTGGCTGGCTTGTGACCAACGAAAAATTCATGGAGAATGCCCTCTCCGTATTATCTAAATTGAAATTTCGTGGCTCATACGGTTTGGTAGGCAACGACCAGTTGGCAGGACGACGTTTTGCTTTCCTATCTACGATAAACAGTGGAAATGGATTTACTTACGGACTTACAGGCAACCAAGGTATAGGTGGAAAATTCGAAGGAGACTTCGGGGTTGAAGATTTATCGTGGGAAACCGTAAAGAAAACAGATATCGGGGTTGAAATCGGCCTATGGGACTGCGTCAATATACAAGCCGATTATTTCCATGAAAAAAGGGAAGATATCTTTATGCAAAGAAAGACCATACCGGAAACAGCAGGATTCAATACAAATCCATGGGCAAACTTCGGTATCGTAAAAAATCAGGGATTTGATGCCAGTCTGGAAGTAAACAAGAGTTTTGGAAAAGATTTCTTTTTATCATTACGAGGTAATTTCACTTTCAGTCGTAATGAAATTGTAGAATATGACGAATCCGAGACTATGAAACAAACAACCCGTGCACGTACTGGAAATCCATTGAACACATATTACGGACTGAAAGCTATCGGTCTGTTTCAGGAAGAGGATTTTAAAGCAGACGGGACATTAGTGAACGGAATCCCCGACCATACATTCGAACCGGTAAAACCCGGTGATATTCGTTATGAAGATACCAATCATGATGGTAAAGTGGATGCCTATGATTATCAACCTATCGGTCGTCCTTCTGTTCCGGAGATTGTATATGGATTCGGATTCAGTGCACGTTGGAAGAGTTTTGATCTCAGCGCATTCTTCCAAGGTTCTACAAATGTATCCAATATGATTCAAGGAGATTTACTGATTCCCGGCAGTGGCGGTGGTGGATTGGGCAATATTTATGCCAACTGCGATGACCGTTGGGATCCGAGTGATCCGTATAGACAGGTATTCTGGCCTCGTTTGTCCACCAATAAAAGTTCTAACAACATGCAATATTCTAC
>DXOJ01000391.1 GCA_019412865.1 Bacteroides sp.
GGAGAAATATACCTTGTACATACCGAAGTACCCGCCTCATTAGGCGGCAAGGGAGTAGGCTCACAACTTGCGGAAAAAGCATTGGCAGACATCGAGCGACAAGGTCTACGTTTGGTACCGCTTTGTCCGTTTGTAGCCGGATATATTCACAAACATCCGGAATGGAAGCGAATTGTAATGCGTGGTATTCATATTAAATAAATACATATATGGGAAAAAAAATTGAATATACCAATGGTGAACTGACCATTGTGTGGCAGCCTGAATTATGTCAGCACGCCGGAATATGTGTAAAGATGCTACCCAATGTTTATCATCCCAAAGAAAGACCCTGGGTGCAGATTGAAAATGCGACAACAGAAGAATTAATTGCACAAATCGGCAAATGTCCGTCAGGAGCATTGAGCTATCGACTTAATAAAAAAGAGAAATAACCCAATAGTGAAAGACTTCGCCTGAAAGGCTTTGAATTCATAAAAATGAGATTGCTTCAAAATAAAAAAATGAGGCAGTCTCATTTTTCGTTTTAGAAAGACACTACAATCGGACAATGATAACACACCGAGAAAAGAGCCTCACACATTTCCTCGTCCGTTCAATTCAATGTCCACGTCAATACAAAGTCCGGACAAATACGATAACCGACAGAATAAAGTTCTTGCTGCGCCGTAACCAACTCCTGAACCTGAAACGTCCCCTCCTCTTGAGGAATAAAATGCGTCAGCCGGAGTTTACGAAGATCAGCATCCGCATTTTCCATCCGCTTGAAAACAGCTTCCTTTGCCGACCAATGCAATAACAGCCCCCAAGTTATATCTCCCTGATAAGATTCTACTTGCTCGTCAGGACGGACATAGCGGTCGCATACCTTGTGAACCCGTTGGGCATATTGTTCAATGTCAATGCCTACCGGAACCGAAGAAGCAAGCATCACCGCCACATAACCTTTCGTATGAGAAATACTGATAAAAAAAGAATGATCTGTGAGATAAGGTTTCCCCTCGAGAGAGTAACCGATTTCCTTATCCTCCTGCAACATGGAATACAACAGAACACGAACCGACAACCATTCCATCTTACGACGTTCGGAGACAAAGCGATTCAATTCCTGCTCACAGAAAGCTCTTCGCGCACCGGGCAAAAGAAGCAATAAAGCATCCAAAGACTCTTCCATCTTCCAGACAGCCCACTGTATACCATTCGTCTTATACTGCAGAAACAACGCCATCTTCCACTTCCTTCGGCAAAATTGTAAACTTAACTTTCAATATACGGCGACTATCCATTTCGAGCACTTCAAACTCATAATTGTGATACGTCACTTTCTCATGCAGCGCCGGGAATTCACCTTTAATTTCGAGCAACATACCTGCCAATGTATCTGCATCTCCCACCACCTTTTCAAATTCGTCTTCGTCTACTTTTGCAATCTTATAGAAATCCGTCAATTGCGTTTTCGCTTCAAATATCCAGGTATGGTCATTCAAGACAACATATGTACGCTCTTCATCATCGTATTCGTCGTGAATCTCACCTACAATCTCTTCGATAATATCCTCCATCGTTACCAGTCCGGAAGTTCCTCCAAACTCATCCACAACAATAGCAATATGAATCTTATTCGCCTGGAAGTCACGCAGCAAATCATCAATCATCTTCGTCTCCGGCACAAAATAAGCCGGACGAATCAATGACTGCCAACGGAAATTATCCCCCTTATTGACATGAGGCAGAAGGTCTTTAATATACAGCACCCCTTTAATATTGTCCCGTGAACCAGAATAGATAGGAATACGTGAATAAGCATTTTCAATGATACATTGCATCACCTCCTTGAAAGATGTACGGATATCCAGATCGACCATATCCAGACGTGATGTCATCACCTCCTTCACGGTTTCCCCACCGAAACGGATAATTCCCTCCAGAATATTATTCTCTTCAGAAAGCTCCGCTTTATCCGTCAATTCCAACGCGTGCGACAGTTCATCCACAGAAATATTGTGACTCTTCTTCACAAAATGCTTATTCAGAAAAGTTGTCGAACGCACAAGCACAGTAGCTATCGGACGGAATACCTTTTCCAGAAAGTAAATTCCCGGTGCCGAAAAACGGCAAAAGGCCAATGTTTTCTGTGCCGAATAAATCTTAGGCATAATTTCACCGAACAACAACAGGAGGAAGGTCAGGATGACGGTCAGTATCAGGAACTCTGCCAACGGAGAATGGAAAACAAACACATTCATAAAGAAGAAATTGCAGAGCATGATAATGGTCACATTCACAAAATTGTTCGTAATCAATATCGTTGCCAAGAGACGTTCGGTGTCCCCAAGAAGAGCACTTATTTTATCGTCGGAAGGATGATTGCGCTCATCAATATCATTCCGATCAGAAGGAGATAGCGAGAAAAAAGCTATTTCGGAAGCCGAAGCAAAGCCGGAAGCAAGCAGGAGCACACCTGCCAGCGCTATGGCAATAATAGCAGAGATAGAAGGAGTGTTTACGGTAATACCGTTGAAAATATCAGCCAATTGGCTTAAATAACCATCTGAGTCCAAAGAGTTTATATTTTAGTTAAACAAAAGATAATGTGCCAATGAGTTAGAAAAAATCGATTGGCACACTATCACATTATTTAGAACGGCAAATCATCTGCCGGATTATCTTGTACAGGTTGCGCCTGCGACTGCTGCGTTTGTTGCGGCTGGCCGGCAACCGGTTGTTGCTGCTGTCCCATAGCAGGCTGTCCGGAAGCAGAAGCTCCCGCACCCGGGTTGGCTCCTTTCGGAGACAACATTTCCATATTATCCACATAAATTTCGGTGATATAGCGCATAGCACCCGACTGGTCACTGTAAGAACGCGTTCTTATCTTCCCTTCCAGATACAGCTTGTCACCTTTGTGCACATATTTATCTACAATCTCCGCCAAACGGTTAGATGCAACGATATTATGCCACTCTGTTCTTTCGGGAATCTGGGTTCCATTAGCCAACGTATATCCACGATCCGTCGTAGCCAATGGGAAAGTTGCTACTGCCGAACCTGTATCGAAGTATTTCACCCGAGGATCTTGTCCTACATTTCCTACCAATATCACTCTATTTACTGACATATCTGTATCAAGTTTATGATTCTTAAAATTAAATCTGCTGCCAAAATTAAACAGAATAACAATAGGATGCAAGAATTTTAAGTATTAAAACTTAATACTTGCCATTTAGTGCTTGCAGCAGAGTTTGCACCAGCCTTGAAATAGCGTACTGCTCCAGTTCCTCCACTTTTATTTTCTGGAAATCACCGAAAGAAGTCAAATTTTCAGATAATGTTACTTCATACAGATTAGCATAAATCACCCGGTGAGACAACACATGCTTCACTTCCCTGCAAACAGAACGTACCACCGGCACTTCCCCTGATGCAAAGAATGCACGGAATTCTGGCAAAGCAAGAAACTCTTCTTCCGAAAGAGCCGTCGGAGTCTCTATCAATGGCAATTCGAACAGATTCTTCCAAATATCATTTCCTGTTCGTTTATTTATAAAGGTATACGCGCCCGCACGTACATAAATATAATTGAAGTAACGGTTGGTAGTCTTTGTCTTATGCTGTTTCACCGGAAGCTTTGTCATTAACCCCTTCGAAAGTGCCGAGCAACCGCCTGCCAACGGACAGAACAAACAGTTGGGCGACTGCGGAGTACACTGAATCGCTCCGAAATCCATTATCCCCTGATTGTAAACAGCCGGATGCTTTTTATCCAACATCTCATCTGCCAATGCTGCAAAGAGTCTTTTTCCTTCCGTCGAATCAATCGGAGTATCTATACCGAAATAACGTGAAAGCACCCGATACACATTGCCATCCACCACCGCATAAGGCATACCGTAAGCAAACGAACAGATAGCTGCCGCCGTGTACTCCCCCACTCCTTTCAGAGCCAGCACTTCCGGATATGTTTTCGGGAAAACACCATTCGTGCTTTTGGCGGCAGCATGAAGATTGCGGGCACGCGAATAATACCCCAACCCCTGCCAATACTTCATCACCTCGTCCTCATCCGCAGCAGCCAAAGTCTGTACATCGGGAAAACGCTTGATAAAGCGAAGAAAATAATCATACCCCTGCGCCACCCGCGTCTGTTGAAGAATAATCTCCGAAATCCAGATCAGATACGGATCGGCAGACTCCCTCCAGGGCAGTTCACGTTTATTCTCTTCATACCACTCTACAATCGTTTTCGTAAACTCGTTCATATCCTCATTCCTAATGTATTATCTAACATTTATCTTGTATATCCTACTCAAAAGGCACACAAAAGTAACTCTTTTAGCTCTAAGAAAACCCTATGCCACTATTTTTTTAGAAAAATGTGCAGAATATATTTTTTTAGGAGCTTAAAAAGCTATATATTTGCAGTCCAAAAAATTAGCAATAACAT
>DXOJ01000392.1 GCA_019412865.1 Bacteroides sp.
GAGACAGCACTCTCAACGAGAGTCCAAGCCCCCAGAAGTACTCCATCCGTACCGACTTTCATGGCACATTTATCATGCCATACCGTAAATTGCTTAAATTTAAAATAAGGATTCGACATTTTATCCGTTTATCTTAAAGCCGTTTTATACTATTATTTTATTGCAAATCGCCAAAAATAAATAATAATTATGGAATACTCCCTTTATAAGCCGATATTTTGGCATTGTTTTTGTGTTTTTATTCTGCGCAGTGCTTTATTATTAGAGAGAATCAATTAACTTTGCAAACGATTTATGCATATCAGTATGACATAAACTAAATTAAAACGAAAAGATGAAAGAAAGATATTTATTGGAAGATGGAGGCGATAACAGCTTCTCGCTAATCACAGACTATGATGGGAACGATGAACAAGCATTTGATGTAAATGTGAAATCTGGTGAAATTCTTCCAGTACTCCCCTTACGTAATATGGTGTTGTTTCCTGGAGTATTCCTGCCGATCACGGTAGGCCGCAAGTCTTCTCTGAAACTCGTACGAGATGCCGACAAGAAACATAAAGATATTGCAGTAGTATGCCAGAGATCGGCACATACAGAAGATCCGAAACTGGAGGATTTACACAATATCGGTACCGTAGGACGAATTGTGCGGATATTGGAAATGCCCGATCAGACAACAACTGTCATTCTTCAGGGAATGAAACGTTTAAGTCTGACAAACATCATCGAAACTCATCCGTACCTGAAAGGTGAAATAGAACTTTTGGAGGAAGATGTCCCTGGCAAAGATGATAAAGAGTTTCAAGCCTTGGTGGAAACTTGCAAGGACTTGACAATGAGATACATCAAATCGTCAGATGTGATGCATCAGGATTCGTCGTTTGCTATTAAAAACATCAACAACCCAATGTTCCTGGTCAATTTCATCTGCTCAAACCTGCCGTTCAAGAAAGATGAGAAGATGGACTTGTTGAGCATCAACTCATTGCGTGAACGCACTTATCACTTACTGGAAATTCTGAACCGTGAAGTGCAGTTGGCAGAAATCAAGGCATCCATCCAAATGCGTGCCCGTGAAGATATCGACCAGCAACAACGCGAATACTTCCTGCAACAGCAGATCAAGACTATTCAGGATGAACTGGGTGGCGGCGGCCAAGAGCAGGAAATAGAGGAAATGCGCCAGAAGGCAGAAAAAATGCGCTGGAATTTAGAAGTCAGAGACACGTTCATGAAAGAACTTGCCAAACTGGAGCGTACTCACCCGCAATCTCCGGATTACAGCGTACAGCTCAACTATCTGCAAACGATGCTCAATCTCCCATGGGGTACTTATACAACTGACAATCTGAACCTTAAAAACGCAGAAAAGACGTTGAACAAAGACCATTACGGACTGGAGAAAGTAAAAGAACGTATTTTGGAACACTTAGCCGTATTGAAGCTGAAAGGTGATATGAAATCACCGATTATCTGCTTGTATGGCCCTCCGGGAGTGGGTAAAACATCTCTTGGAAGATCCATCGCATCTGCGCTCAAACGGAAATATGTACGTATGTCTTTAGGTGGTGTGCATGACGAAGCGGAGATTCGCGGTCATCGTAAGACTTATATCGGTGCTATGCCCGGACGAATCATCAAGAGCTTGATAAAAGCCGGTGCTTCCAATCCTGTTTTCATCTTAGATGAAATAGACAAGGTCAGTGCCGACCGTCAGGGGGACCCTTCTTCTGCATTGCTGGAAGTGCTCGACCCGGAACAGAATACTTCTTTCCATGATAACTTCCTAGATGTAGACTACGATCTCTCCAAGGTATTGTTTATTGCAACAGCCAACAACCTGAACACAATCCCCGGTCCGTTGCTGGACCGTATGGAATTGATTGAAGTAAGCGGATATATCACGGAAGAGAAAGTCGAGATTGCCCGCAAGCATCTGCTACCCAAAGAATTGGAAGCCAACGGACTCAAAAAAACGGATATCAAGCTTCCTAAAGATACGCTGGAAGCTATAATCGAGTCATATACCCGTGAAAGCGGCGTTCGCGAACTGGAAAAGAAGATCGGTAAGATTCTTCGCAAATCGGCTCGCCAATATGCTACGGACGGTTATTTCGCTAAGACGGAAATCAAACCGACAGATTTGTATGATTTCCTCGGAGCACCCGAATATACACGCGACAAGTATCAGGGAAATGATTACGCAGGTGTAGTCACCGGATTGGCATGGACAGCTGTCGGAGGCGAAATCTTATTTGTAGAAACCAGTTTGAGCCGCGGCAAGGGCGGACGTCTTACATTGACCGGTAACTTGGGAGATGTGATGAAAGAATCTGCCATGCTGGCACTTGAATATATCAAGGCGCATGCTTCTGTCCTTAGTCTGGACGAAGAGATCTTTGACAACTGGAATATCCATATCCACGTTCCTGAAGGGGCTATTCCGAAAGACGGTCCATCAGCAGGTATCACGATGGCCACTTCACTGGCTTCTGCCCTGACTCAAAGAAAAGTGAAAGCCAACATTGCCATGACGGGAGAAATCACTCTTCGCGGCAAAGTGCTTCCTGTGGGTGGCATCAAGGAGAAGATATTGGCAGCCAAACGTGCCGGAATCAAAGAAATCATCATGAGTGCCGAAAATAAAAAGAACATAGATGAAATTCAGGACATATATTTAAAAGGACTGCAATTCCACTATGTAAACGACATAAAAGAAGTATTCGCAATTGCGCTGACAGACGAAAAAGTTGCGGATGCCATTGATTTATCTGTAAAGAAACCCAGCCAGGAATGACATTTGAGTTACAATATACAGACACTAAAAGTAATGCCCGTGCCGGTCTGATAACAACAGACCACGGGCAGATACAAACACCTATCTTCATGCCGGTGGGCACACTGGGCACTGTGAAGGGAGTACATCTGACCGAATTAAAAGAAGACATTCAGGCACAGATTATTCTGGGTAATACCTATCACCTCTATTTGCGTCCGGGATTGGACGTGATCGAGAAAGCAGGCGGACTGCACCGCTTTAACGGTTTCGACCGCCCCATGCTGACTGACAGCGGTGGTTTTCAGGTATTCTCATTAGCCGGAATCAGAAAGCTGCGTGAAGAAGGAGCTGAATTTCGTTCGCATATCGACGGAAGCAAGCACATCTTCACTCCGGAGAAGGTGATGGACATTGAACGGACTATCGGTGCGGATATTATGATGGCTTTTGACGAATGTCCTCCGGGCGACTCGGATTACGAGTATGCCAAAAAGTCATTAGGATTAACCCACAGGTGGCTCGACCGTTGTATACAACGTTTTAATGAGACAGAACCTAAATACGGTTACAACCAGTCTCTCTTCCCCATCGTCCAAGGATGCGTTTATCCTGACCTGCGCAAGCAATCTGCAGAGTTTGTAGCGTCCAAAGGTGCTGACGGGAATGCTATCGGCGGTTTGGCGGTAGGTGAACCGGTAGACAAGATGTATGAAATGATCGAGATTGTCAATGAAATACTTCCCAAAGACAAACCCCGTTACCTGATGGGGGTCGGAACTCCTGTCAACATTCTTGAAGGAATAGAACGCGGCGTGGATATGTTCGACTGCGTTATGCCTACAAGAAACGGACGAAATGGCATGTTGTTCACCAAAGATGGCATTATCAATATGCGGAACAAAAAATGGGAAACAGACTTCTCTCCTATTGAAGCCGACGGAGCCTCTTGCGTGGATACATTGTACAGCAAGGCTTATTTGCGCCATCTTTTCCATGCACAAGAGCTACTGGCTATGCAAATCGCTTCCATACACAATCTGGCATTCTATCTGTGGCTGGCAGGGGAAGCAAGAAAGCACATTATTGCCGGAGATTTCTCGACCTGGAAGCCGATGATGGTTAAAAGAGTATCAACTAGATTATAAGAAATGAAAAGCAATCGATTTATAAAACGGCTGGACTGGTATATCATCAAGAAGTTCTTGGGGACATACGTATTTGCTATTGCACTAATCATTTCTATTGCAGTGGTATTTGACTTCAACGAAAAGATGGACAAACTAATGGAGCATGAAGCTCCATGGGATAAAATTATCTTTGAATACTACATGAACTTTATCCCCTATTTCTCCAATCTGTTCAGTCCGTTGTTCGTATTCATTGCTGTTATTTTCTTTACCTCCAAACTGGCAGAAAACTCCGAAATTATCGCGATGTTCTCCACCGGTATGAGCTTTAAGAGGATGATGCGCCCTTATATGATTTCTGCCGCTATCATCGCTCTCGTCACTTTCACACTAAGTTCGTATGTGATTCCGAAAGGAAGTGTTACGCGTCTGAATTTTGAAGACCGGTATATCAAACCAAAGAAACAAAACTCGGTAAGCAATGTGCAGCTGGAAGTGGATAGCGGAGTGATTGCATATATCGACAACTATAACAACGCAATGAAAACCGGTAACCGCTTTTCATTGGACAAATTTGTGGATAAAAAGCTGGTTTCGCATTTGACTGCACGACGGATTACGTACGACACCACCACCGTTCATAAATGGACGATCCACGATTATATGGTACGCGAACTGGATGGTTTAAAGGAAAAAATCACTAAAGGAGACCGGATAGACTCTATCATCAACATGGAACCTTCTGACTTTCTTATCATGAAAAACCAGCAGGAAATGCTGACCAGTCCCGAATTAAGCGATTATATCGCCAAACAGAAACGAAGAGGATTTGCCAACATCAAGGAGTTTGAGATTGAATATCACAAACGAATCGCTATGTCGTTCGCCTCTTTCATCCTTACCATCATCGGTGTATCGCTTTCGTCCCGAAAAACGAAAGGCGGTATGGGGCTTCATCTGGGTATCGGATTAGGGTTAAGTTTCTCTTATATCCTGTTCCAGACGATTACTTCCACCTTTGCCGTGAACGGAAATGTGCCACCTGCCGTTGCAGTCTGGATTCCTAATATCCTTTATGCGGGTATCGCATTCTTCTTGTACCAGAAGGCGCCTAAATAAAAGGTAGGCAAGCCTTCCGCAATCTTCACGGATTCTATCCATAGATTGCCCCAAGGTTTTAGATGCACCGGATAAACGAAGAGTATAAAAGTAGAAGTTCCGCCTATTCTTGCTAATGCAAGTGTAGGCGGAACTTTTTTGTTGTATCCATTTCCTCTTTTGTCTATTCTCCATTGTTTTCACCTGACGGTGATTTGGAAAATCCCTCTTTCTCCTTACATTCTTAAAATCGTTAACCGACTTCTTTTACATAAGCAGAAAGATCTGCAGCAGAGATGTTTTTGGCTATAATCACACCATT
>DXOJ01000393.1 GCA_019412865.1 Bacteroides sp.
ACCTATATTCCTGAAGGAAGAGGGCGCAAGAGTAATAAGTACTGGTTTCAGCAATTGAAAGACAATCATTTTAATGCTACTGCCTATTCCAATCGTCCTGAATTGGTGGGTGGAAAGAAAGATGGTGAGCCGTTCCGTTATCGTCGGCTTACCTTGGAGGTTGAAGCGGATGTAGTGATAGGTTATCTGCGAAATAAGCAAGGACAACGAGACGCTTCCAAGCCTTTCAGTTTATTCTGGAGTTTGAATCCACCTCATACCCCTTATCATAGACTTACGGATTGTAAGGAAGAGGTGTTTAATCAATATTATAAAGATTTGAAACCGGAAGAAGTATTGCTACGTCCTAATGTGAAATTTGGTGAGGGTACACAAGTGAAAAACTTGGAACAACTGACACTTCAGGCAAAAATTTATTTCTCTTTGGTGAAGAGTGTGGACGATGAGATAGGTCGGGTGTTGAAAGTTTTGGATGAAGAAGGATTGACTGATAATACCATCTTGATATTCACTGCCGATCATGGGGAAATGATGGGTAGCCACGGTCGTATGGCAAAGAGTGTGATTTATGATGAGTCTTTTTCTATTCCGTTCTTTATACGTTATCCCGGTCAACTGAAACCAGGAGTGAACGATCTGATGTTGGGCGCTACAGATATTATGCCTACTTTGCTGGGTATGATGAACCTTGGAGACCAACTTCCTGAAACGGTGAAGGGAAAGGATTATTCACAAGGTATTCTTACGGGTAAATATAGGAAGGTAAAGAAACCTGTTTCTCAGTTTTTCTATCAGCAGAAAGAGAAAGGTGTACGCACTGACCGCTACTCGTATTTGGTGACAGGGGATGGAAATTATCAACTTTTTGATAATCTGAAGGATCCTTATCAGATACATTCTCTGAAAATAGAGGAAATTCCGTCAATTCAGACAAAGTTACTGAAAAAGGAACTTGGAAACTGGTTGAAGGTGTCGGAGGATGGCTGGGCCAAGGAACACAAATTTCCAGATAGGATAACTTATTAATAAAATACCATATATGGAGAAAAATACAGTTATCAACACATTTTGTCTTTAATCCATATACTTTTGTTACAATCCTCCACAAAGTTGGTGTATTGTCTCGACAGTACCTTCTGTGAATTACATATTTCTTTATCGTTTGCCATTAGTGGTGGATGATATACATTGCTTAAATATATGTTACAGCGCTGTGGACCGATTCTCACAGGGTTGTTTCTTTATTGCTTCCAATACGACGGTTATACAATTGCATCTATTAGGAATAAATCCGCTCCTGAATGCACTTGTTATTGTAATAAAGTAATACTTTGAAGAAGTATGCTGTAAATCCCTTTTTTATATCTAATACAGACGTTTTATTTAGGGAAATTTATAAATAATAATTAATCTATTAGGGTATGAGCACTCTGGTATATGTCCGGCGATTATCTGGATAACACGACGCAAACAGGCCGTTAATGGGCTTTGGCACTGTTCCCACCATATGTGATGCAGTGTTTGATAGCAGATATTAGCCGATATGACGGGGTTAGCTGGGCATAAAGGTAAAAAACGAAGTGACATACATAACTCCTGGAAGGAGATAAAAGTGTTATAAAAAAGTTTGCAAATCGTGTACATTTTATAATAGAAGTACATTTTTTGTAGTATATTTTATAACATCTACACTGTCCCTACTGGCTATGTATTTACTATCGTATACTCTCCGTCTCCGACTTACCCGATGAAGAAAGAAAAAAGAAGCCGGGGCATCCCTCAGCTTCTCTTCTTATAAAGATTTTCTGTTACCCAAAACTCATGTTACCATTGATTGTCATATAACAGATTATAAACTTTCTTATTTCAGATTATACCTTCTGATTAATTTGTAAACCGTTGATTTGTAAAACCTGTATCCTTTAGACGTTACAAATCCTTCTTTATTAAGAATATCCGCTATCTCCTGCAGAGTATGTTCCTCTTTTACTAATGTACGCAACATGGCGACAGCTCTCCTGTTATTGGGATTGTTATCCGCTTTCTCCCTGCAGGTTCTGATACTGTTCTGAATTGCCTGTTCATGTTTGTCCATTAAGTGTTCCGGATTACCCAGCCTGAATCCCCTTGCCTTCTTTGCCTGTAGGGCGGATTTTGTTCTTGCCGCTATCAGTTCCGCTTCGTATTGTGAGATTGCCGACAGGATATGCAACACCATCTTATTGGCTTGTGGGAAATCACAAAACACGATCTCCACATCATTCTCCAGAAGATTTGACAGGAAGGAAACATTTCTAGCCAACCGGTCCAATTTGGCAACGATCAGTGTCGCTTCCGTTTTTCTGCAAAGGCTTAATGCCTCTTTAAGTTTGGGCCTGTCCTTTTTTCGACCTGATTCAATTTCAACAAATTCAACAACCGGAGTTTTGTCACGAAGATATTTCTGTATAATTTCCCTTTGTGCTTCAAGTCCCAGTCCTGAATATCCTTGTTTCTGTGTGCTTACCCGAAGATAAGCTACATATTGATTGTTCATTGATTTTAAATTTCAATAGTTTTAACAGTGGTTCCGCTGACTAGATGCTCGTCTAATCTATGGAACCATTCATATTATTACATAAAAAAGGCTTTCCGTGAGATTTCAGGTTCCTATAAACTCTACTTTTTCACAGAAAGCCGTATTTTTAGATTCTGAATTTCTCAGAGATTCCCTAATACCTTATAATATCGTATGTATCAGAAATCCTTTTTTCATAATCATCCGTTTTCTCCACATTCTCGTCTATTATAGAAACGAGCATATCAAAGTAAACGTCTTCTATTATTTTTCTTTCTCCTTCAGAGTCAGGGATAAGATGTATTTCAAACAGGTCCTTTCCTTCATCGAGAATGATTTGTACCATTCCCGTATGCTTGAATCCCTGCACATGAAATTCCAGTCCGCCTTTGACCGGTTTTATCGTATCCATATCTACTCCCCACGACATTACTATAACGGGTTGTGTCTTTAGGATTGACCATATATATCCTGCCAGTTTCAGATCATAATTTTTGTTTTCCATATTCGATTTTATTTAAGTTGTAATATTCAGTGTAAATTCTCTGGTAATCCTCCATATCCAGTTTCGGAAAAACGGAGTGGTACATATAATAGAGGTCTTCTATGCTCCATAATTCCCCCTGATCGAGCAGTGCAAATATTTCGTCTACAGCTTCGTCAAATTCATCATAACTCCTCCATCGTCCGTCCAATATTTCTGTCTGGTGTGGATAAGTGTCAGTACAATTCTCAATGATATGCTCTACCAGTGACAGACAGCTCATGAGGTCTTTCTTTATCGTAAATTCATGGTCCGTATGTGGTTCGTAATATCCACAGCTGAGATTGATGCAACTGACCTGAAGCCCCCGTTCCTTTAGTTCCTGCACATCCGTCATCATTCCATGTGTTTCCCTGTATCCGAACTTTTTATATCCGGCAGCTTGAAGGAATTTGGGAGAACATAGTGAAGTCCAGCCGATTTCTGTAACAATGTCCTGATACCCCCGTCTGTCAGGCTGTATAACAAAGCGGCAGTCATTGAAAAAATCCATCACCGCTTTTCCTGAACCGACACATCCCACTTCTTCGCTGACAAAGAACGCCAGTTTTAAGGAGTCATACTTTCTCAGGCATTTGAGTGCTATCCAGATTCCGTTCTTGTCATCGGCTCCGAGTCCTTCCTGTCTTTTATTCCGGGAACTGTAACCGAATATGATTTCTCCCGTTTCGACAGTCGTGAAGTCTTTTGAATGTAACCTCTGCACTTGGTCAAGATGTGCTACGATACAAGGGTATGATTCCGCTTCCCCCTTTGTTATATATAAGTTCCCGGCTGCGTCTGTTTCAACTTTGGTACCGGTAATTCTCTTGGTATAATTCCATATAAACTTAATCATCGTCCGTTCTTTTCCGCTCGGGCTATAAACCTTGTATAATTTCTTAAGCAATTCCATAATTTTTATTTTTTTTGTGGGTTAAACATTTATTTCATTCATCTCGTATGCATAAGGCAATCCTGTTTCTTCATCTATCCCGTCATAAAGTTTGCCGTTCAATTTATGAAGTTCTTCCGCTTCCAGCAGTCTTTGTGCTGACTCTACGGATATTGTCTTTCTTTCATATTCACAAAGGATATTGTTCCATACCCGGTATATGGTTATGTCTTCTGCATGCTCGTAGTATTCCTCATCATAGTCGGAATAATGCCAGTTTTCCTTTTTGTATTCCTGTTCTGCTTTCTTCCGGCATTCTTCACAGCAATAGTCCTCTTCCGTTATTTCTGAATAGTATTTATCCTCTTTTAGGAAATCCTCTTCACATTCGGAGCATGATAGTACGTCGGAGTCATGGTGGTATTCTTCCAGTTGCTCTATCCATGTAAATTCTCCCAGATTCTCTACATCACAATAATATTCCTGCCCATGATAATATACGGTGGTGATTTCACGACAATTGTATTCATGGAAATCATCGTATTCCTCCTCACCATTCAAAGAACCGTCAGTAATATCAAGTGCGATGTCGCCACTTCCGTAATTGTCCGCTGTCCTCCCGGATTGATTGTACCATTTGAATGAATCCTGATAGCTTAGGGTATCGTCATAGTCCAGGTCACATTCTATCCTGAATTTCCTGTCTGACAATGAATTCTCCTCCAGGTCAACAAAAGCTCTTGAATCACCACATCCGGCACCAACTTTCTTGTAACCGTCAATGTGTCCTCCCTTTATCAGAGCATCTATTAAAGCACGTTTGAGGGTGTTGTTCTCATCGGTAGCGTATTGTCTTTCCGCCAGTCTCCATATTTTTCCATTCTGGTCTGTAACCCTGTTGTAGATGACACACCTTGCTGTCACCTTTCCTTCTTCATTGATCAGGTATGCCGCGCTTGCATCGACTGAATTCGTATAGAAATAATGCAGTTTCCTGTCTACCATGCAGGAATGAAAATCTCCTTTACAGCAGTCTGATGAATAGATTCTCTCAAAGTCTTTGTCAACATGCAGTTTATTCTTCGGTAACCTGCCGTGAGTATACCCTTGCCAGTCCGCCGAGAATTCCTCGCACAGATAAGTCACTATCTGTTCAGGGAGGGTTCTGCCGAATTCTGTTTCCAGTATGAGCGAGCGGTAGAGTTTTCCCGCTTTCATTTTAAACACCTTTCCTCCGTTTTCATGGTTAATGTAGCGGATTGATCTGGTATCCCCGTCTTTACACAGCCCTTTCAGTTCGTCCGTTTCAAAGTTCCTGGAGTAAAAGAAGTCTCCGTCCAGCTCCAAGACATAACGTAATGACATATCTGAGTGCCCGCTTATAATTATTGTCCGGGTAATGGTCTTCTTCAATTCCGCCATTGAGGAAATATGAAGCAGCGTATAATTGTTTGTCTCTATTGCTTCATGCAGTAATCTCTTGTTCCTGATATATGCCAGCAGTATCTTGTTTTTTCTGCTGCATACCCCGTTTCCATGCTTGATAATTCCAAACATGTCCTTGAATTCTTCATAATTTTTAAATTTGTAGTATAACATAATCTTTCTTGTTTTAAAATGTTGGTAAATAAAAAAGGAGGACACCACGTTGATTGTGATATCCTCCTCAGATATAATTCCGGTATGTTTCAACCGTCTCTCAAATGAATGGAATATGTAGTTCTTCCAGCACTTCCATTAACTTTTTTGCACCTTCTTTTGATGCTTCATTTCTTAGGTCCGTCCTTCTTTGAGGATCTGCATACACTGTCAATATCTCTACAATAGTCCTGAATAATGTCTGTTGTAGGGTTTGGTGAAATGTTGTCGTTGCAAGTGCGAATCGTTTTTCATTCCACCCGTAATCATTCAAGGCCCTTGCCAATTCCTGTGCCGCCTTGAACTCTCTGCTGTTTTCAATTTCAAATCTTTCCATTTTTCTTTCTGATTCGTTTTTAGTTAAAATATAGTTGCATTGACCGGCCATTTTTCTGCGTCAGTATCAATGAGCTGGTGTACATATTTATCTGACGGATATGCCTTTTCGGCTTTTAAAGTAGCTGCAATATAATTTGTTGCTTGTACTGTCAGCGAGGGCATCATTTCTATGAAGTCCTTGTACGTTTCCCCCTCTTCGGTAATTAAGGTATATTTGATTATATCGAAGGTGTAATGTGCCATACTTTATTCCTTTCCATTTTATTCAGAACCATTCCCGTTTTACTCACCGGTGTGCTCTGTCCGTTCATTTTCTTTTCTTAGCAACTGAAGTTCCACCTTCTCCGTATCAAATTCATAATTCATGCACTTTTTAAAGTTTCCCATTAAAAGAAGCAGGGGAAATAACATCCCGTGCCTGCAATTCCTTCCGTGCTCGTCTAGTGCTGATTTACAGGTGTCACAATGGTATATGTCCTGTATACATGTTACGCTCATATATTTTCTCCTTTCTGATTTTAATTCAACAAAAGAAGGGAGAAAGACCTTGTTTGTTATTTTTAGATCTTTCTCCCTTCATAGGATTTTTAGATGTTCCGGTTTATCTCAGAAACCATCCGTAATTTTCAGTGTCTTCCCCTCTCAAGGCTTTCTGAATGCCCACTGCAAAATCTGTGGCGTTCTGATTCCTTTCGAGGAATTTGTCAATATAGGACTGTTTGGCCGCCTCGTTAAGAAGCTGCATCAGGTCCCAGCATGAAATTTTTGCTCTTCCGCGTAAGCCGAAGTTAGGGTTGTCAATATAGCCTTTGGTGGCTGCATTGATGTTTGAATCACCCAGGATAACTTTCGGCAATTCTTTCATCTGTGATGCCGGTAAAACCTGGTAAAGCCGTAAACGTCCGATTATCTGGCAGAATTGTTCCTGTGAAATCATTGTTCTCCCCAGGGTTTCAAGAAGTCTCAAATTTTGTTCGGGATTGAATGTCTGAAACAGTTTTAGTGCGGCTATATAGATATCCGTATCGCCCATCACTTCCAGACGTCCTGTCAAGCCGTCACATGTCAGCATAAGATTACTGCATACCCTGACTCTCCATCCGATAAAGATTTTAAATTTTTCAGGGGATTTTTTTCCGTACAGGTTCTCTTCGTTCAGGCTTCTTACGCCGCCGATACAAAGATGCACTTCCTCACCGTTTATTTCCCGACATATGGTTCGGATATGAAAACAGAATGCCATTCTCTGATAATAGATGGTTTCGTCTTCAGGTTTGAGTTCTTCCTTCCTTTTTGTCAGTGCGGAAGGATGTCTGCCTAAAATCTTGTGTGAGACTCTGATTTCCGTATTACCGAAAGTTTCTCCTGCAAAAAACATGCTTGCCGCCTCCTCAATACGGTGTATAAAAGTCTGGTGGCTGATTGTAAGCTGGTTGTCTCCAAAGCTGGGTACAATACAGTTCGTTTCCAGTTCTTCAAGTGTAATGCCTGAAGTGTTTGATTCAATAAAATTGGGATGTTCCTTCTTCTGTTCCTTTTCTGATACGATTACTGCATCTTCGATAAAGGTTGGGTTGACCATACCCATTCTTGTCATCCTTGTGGATGGTAATAATAAATTGGTTGTTTCCATATTTTTATAGTTTTTAATTGGTTAATAAAATCCGATAAAAGAAAAAGCCAAGAGGTTTATTTCTTTGCTTTTACAAATATTCCTCTTAGCTTCTTGATTCCCTTGAGTATGGATGTGGTTACCTCAAGGATGGTTATAATTACGTCCTGTGCCTTATCATAATCCATTCACTAGACGTTTCTATGGGTTTTCAGTTGTTACATTGCCTGTATCAACTTTACTTGCGGCGGATTTACGTTTGCTCCTGCCACCATACTTCTCTACAAGTTCCACAATAGTTGAACCTGCCACGATGATCTCAGCAATGTATGCTGCGATTCTGATTCCTTTCATTAAATGTTTCATTTTTCTCTTGATTTTAATTGTTAGTTAATAATATGTTCTTGTTCTCTTTTCTCTTGTTTTTATTCTTGTCATATATAAGGGTTTAAGGTGAAGAGGGAAGGAGAAGAAAGGGAAGTAAAATGAATGATAAGGAAAAGGAGAAGAAAAAAATAAAGAGCCGTTATCAAGACTCTTCGTCCTGACTTGGCTCTTTGATAGGCTGTCATACTTTCATTGCCCAGACTGTAGCTGTAATAATTACCGGTACCGCTGCTATCCTTCGAATTGAATCTCCCAATGATCTTCTAAGTATTGGGCTCAACCCGGAAATTGTTTAATCTTGTTTGAAGCTGTGTGCACCATTTAGTACCGGTGCAATCTCTGTGCTTCAATTTATTCTCATCTATAAGGATTTCGGGTGATGGGAGGGGGAGAAAAACGGCCTGATATTATATCTTGATAATGAGAGGAAGCCGGATGGTCTAAAAGAATGACCTGTATGATCACTGAAGTCATATGAATTGTAAATATCAGAGTTATATACAATTAAAGAATAATCCCGGTTACTTTTTATCTTTCTGTTAAAATAGCCTCTTTCTGCTTGATTTTTACTTGATTATTGCTACTTTTGTACATAAGTGTCGGGAAGGTTTATTGAGGCATTTTTAACGGCCTCTCGTGTTGGTTATACAATGAGATATTTCCGCGATTTGATTTTGAAATTATAAAAATAGAAAGCACATGGGAACAGAAGGAATTCAGGATAAATATGTAAATCCATATACCGATTTTGGATTTAAACTGCTTTTTGGAACAGCTATGAATAAGGAGTTGTTAATTAGCTTTTTAAATGCGCTCTTATTCAAGGAGGAAGTAATCAAGGATGTAACTTATCTTAATGCAGAGCATCTTGGAACACAGGAATATGACCGTCGGGCCGTATTTGATGTATATTGTGAGAATGAGAAGGGAGAGAAGTTCCTGGTTGAAATGCAGCGTGGCGAGCAGCAGTTCTTTAAGGACCGCAGTGTCTTTTATTCCACTTTCCCTATTCGTGAACAGGCTAAACGAGGGGAATGGGATTATGAGTTGAAGGCTGTTTATGTAGTGGGTATCCTGAATTTTTCCTTTGACAATTCTGATGAGGAGTATTTCCATCATGAGGTGAAACTTGTGGATCTTTACACGCACAAGGTGTTCTATGATAAACTTACCTTTGTTTATCTTGAGATGCCCAAATTCAATAAGACTGAGGATGAGTTGGAGAGTATGTTTGACAAGTGGCTTTTTGTCCTGCGTAACCTTGCCTCTCTGCTTGAACGTCCCAGAGCATTACAGAACAGAGTTTTTGACCGCCTCTTTGAAACTGCGGAGATAGCTAAGTTTACCAAGACTGAACTGAGTGAATATTGGGACAGTCTGAAAAATTTCCGTGACTGGTATAGTGTTATATCTACGGCGGAAAAGAAAGGAAGGGAAGAAGGAAGAGAGGAAGAAAAAAGAGAGAATGCTCGTAATTTTAAAAAGTTAGGAATAACTATTGATGTTATTTCACAGGCTACTGGACTGTCTAAAGAAGAAATAGAAAAGTTATAGTGTAAATCTTAAATATGTTATTTGTGAAGGGAATATGCGGATGATTACTGTGTATTCCCTTTTTTATAGGGATCATGAAAGAATAATCTAATAATTTATCTATCTAATAGTTTATTGGCTTTATTAAAAAATAGTTGTTTTTTTGTTTTAGTTGTAATATTTATCTCATAAGTATTATCTTGTGTTTGAATTTTGGATAAAAATAGATTC
>DXOJ01000394.1 GCA_019412865.1 Bacteroides sp.
CGTTTTCTGCGCTTGTAGCGCACAACTGTAACTGTTGCCATATTTAAAAATTGTTTCTACGAAAAGAAGTACATTCTCCCTTTCTGTTGATGAAACAAAGATACGACAACACGTTGACGACTTGCCGGATTGCGCCGGACTACACCGGATTATGCCGGATTAAAACGGATTATACCGGAATATGTGGAAATATGTAGGAATATGTAAGATCATTCCCTAGTTTTCAATGATCCATTCTCCAATAGTTCGCATACTACTGTCGAAATTAACTCCCACTTTAACGACTTTCCGATGATCTGCCTGATAAGGAATCGCATACTGCTTGCTATTGATCTGCGCCAACGCTTCTTCAGGAGTACCGTCTACTTTGAATTCGAATACATAGATAGCCTCCTGCATCTTTATCACAACATCAGCCCTGCCAACAGCGCTCTTCACTTCTGCATCCACATATTGCCCCATCAGCCGGAACAGGAGGTAGAAGATGGTCTGATAGTGTTTCTCCTCCTTATTATTCATATCATTGGGGATAGAGGCGAAAAATGATTTGATCCGCTCCATACATTGATCCAGATTGCCGACCCGTAAGTCTTTGATAAACGATACTACATAAAATGTATTCTCGCGAGCAGGCAAATGCACATAAGCCGGCATTAATGATTCGATAAAGCCTTTCCGAACTTCTTTGTTAGGATAAGCCAACGTATAGATCTGAAAATCCTGGTCATACTCTTTGATAGTGAGATAACCGCTTTGGTAAAGTACCGGAAGCGGGTCTGTAATGACATTGGTAGGTGCATCAAACTGCTCGGCAGTAGCCGAAACGCCATCCAGTTGACGAATATCGAAATCGCTTTGCTGCAAGATGTCTATCAGGAAAGTGGGAGTGCCGGTAGAGAACCAGAAATTGGCATATTTCTTTTGAGCAAATGCATTAAACAAACTAAACGGATTGTAAATGTCTTCACTATTTTCACTGAAATGATACCCATCATATTGTTGTTTCAAATGTATACAAGCTTCATCATACGTTTCACCGTTCGCCTCGGCCATCCTTCTTATATCTTCTTCCAACTGTGTACGCAATTCATTTTCCGTTATACCGCAAATGGCACTATAAGCATCTTGCATACTTATGTTCTGAAGATTGTTCAATTCACTAAAGATGCTCATCTGACTAAATTTACTGATACCGGTCAGAAAAAGAAAACGAAGATATTCTCCCTGCGCTTTCAACGGACTGAAAAAGTCGCGCATGATGCCACGTATTTCAGCTTGCAACTCCTCATTGTTGTTGCTATCCAACATAGGAGAATCATATTCGTCTACAAGTAACACAACCTGACGTCCGCTCTGCTCGTAAGCACGTTTGATAATACCTTTCAGACGGAGACTGAAAGTGTCTTCGCTCGTGTCACATCCGTAAATTCGTTCCCATTCCACCAAGCGATTGTTGATAGCGGAGCGCAGCATCCCCGCATTCATATACTTACTGATACTGAAATCAATATGCAACACGGGATAAACCGTCCAGTCTTTCTCCAACTGTTCCATCATCAGACCCTTGAACAGGTCTTTTTTACCAGAGAAATAGGCTTCAAGAGTGGAAACTAACAGACTCTTTCCAAAGCGTCGGGGACGGCTAAGAAAACAAGTCTTAGCCGAATTAGCCAAACGATAAATCAACTCTGTCTTATCAATATACACACAATTATTATTGCGTAAATCTTCGAAACTCTGTATCCCTATCGGATAACGCCTGAATATTCCTTCCATCCTTTTTCTATGCTTTTAACGTGAAACGTAAACAAAGATACGATAAATTTCAAGAATCGGTATTCTATTAGTATCAATTCTTTTATGAATACGCTCGAACATCTGCTCTCAAAATTTGCCTATCCCACTAAAAATGAGTAACTTTACTTCAAATACAACAACCTAAAAGCACAACTATAAATGAAAACAAAAAACAAGATTCTCCCCGAACAAGAAGAAGAAAAAACATTCCAATACCGCACCTATGGGAAAGGCGAACTTGCCTTGTTGTACCTCCCCAATATCCTGCAACAAAGCGCAGTAGACCGATTCAACGAATGGATTGAAGCTGCACCCGGACTAAAAGAACGGCTCCTGGCCACCGGCATGAATCCACGCGCCAGATACTACACTCCCGCACAAGTAAGGCTCATCATCGAAGTGCTACAAGAACCCTAATTAAAGTATCAAGTATTAGGTATTAGGTATCAAGTATTAACCGTGGTAAACGCATCACAACAACGGATAACATCATAATGCTTAACATCATAATACTTAACATCATAATACTTAATACTTGATACTTAATACCTAATACTTTAAAACAGCTCTTTTTCAGGTAGCCAGCAGGAGTTGTCGAACATCGTATTTCGGACACGCTGGTCAACGGAGAGAGAAGGGTCATGAGATTCTTCACAGGGCAGGTATCGTCCGCTTACGGGATCGTAGATGAAGGATACCATTCCACCGACACCAAGATGCTTGAATTTCACCTTGTCCACATATACGCGGGTGACACCAACCTCCTTGTCACGTTCCACAATGATACCGTAATCCGCTTTGTTATAGAAATCGGCAGAGCCGTTGATGTCGTACATTTCCACACGAGGGGTAATGCCCGTGACAGGATTACGGTTCATTTTACGAGGATGGACTACAACCACGAGCAGGCAATTATGTTGCACTGCAAATTCTGTAAATTTATTCAACAGGTTGGAAATATATTGCGTTTCCGTCTGTCCCGGTTGCGGGTTGTGGTCGAAACGGTTGAGCGGGTCGAAGACAATAATGCGGCAGCCGCGGCGGACAACGAGTTCATGAGCCTTGGCCAGTACACGATCCGGAGAAACATTACCTTTCAGAGAGATATGAGAGACGTTTTCAGTCAGAAAATCTTCCGAGTTCGCAAGGAGTCCCTCCGTCATGCCACAGCCGTTTTGAAAACGGTGTCCGGTGAGTTTCTCAATCAGTTTGCGGAGATGATAGACGATAGGGGTATTTTCCGGGCTAAAGAACCCGATTTTCCATTGATGCCGCAGGCAGAGACGCAACACCAATTCGTCCACCCACTCGGATTTTCCTGCACCGGGAACTCCGGTGACGTAGACACTTCGCCCACGTTCATACGTGCAGATCTTATCCATCTCCTCCCATCCCGTTTCCGCTCCGGGACCGAAGCCGTTGTCGAAAAGAGCCCGCAGATCGTCATGCAAGTCGGCAGCGGTGAAGATCCCTTCGAGCGGAACTTCTGCTGCCTGTTCGATGGCGATACGGAGACTGGCGATACCATATTTGCAGAGATGCTCGTTGGCATCTTTACACTCCGGACCGTAAGTCACCACCCGGCAGCGTTCAGCCCCTAGCCGATTGATGAGTTCATTGCGCAACCGGATTCCAGCAGAATCGGCATCAACGGCAATGATGATTTCTTTCAGGTCCTCGAAGTGCGTCTCCATAAAACGGTCGAGCCAGGAGAGGTTCGAATTGGCTCCGGCCGGCACGGAGATGACACTTTGAAATCCGGCGGCGATGGAGGAAGCAGCATCCAGTTCGCCCTCGTGGATGATGCAGGAGGTCTGCCCCACAATGGAGTCGATGTTGTAGGGAATCAGTTCGGCACCCTGCACCATTTTGAACAGTTTCGGGAGAGCGCGAAATTTGGTGTTTATCAGTTGCTCCCCTTCAAAATAGTTGAAACAGATGCAACGTTCCTTTTTGCCGGATTGCGGCATAAATTCTTCCTGTTCGGTGATGCGTAGGGCAGCTATGACGGACTGCGGGATGCAACGCGTCTCCACCAGCCAACGCTCCGTGTCTTCGGAAAGCGTGGTTTTCGAGGCATCAAACACTGGACGCTGAAAATGCTGCGGAATGGCTGCCGCACGACGCTTGCGGGCTACCGCACGTTCGGCATTCTTGCGCTCTTCCACATCATCGGGAACATAAAAATCAGCGCCACAATGATAACAGTGACAGTGGCCCGTGTCGACGTTGACACGTAGCGAACGGTCGCGCTTATTCTTGCGGGTAGGAAGACATTTGTTACAAATCGTCTTGAGGACTGCACTCGATTTACCGTGGATGTCGACATCATAGTTGGCAAAATTTCTCATATTTTTTTCCTTTTTTCTAATTAAAACATAGTTTAAAATAATCATTCACACGCAGAGGACTTACCTGCCGGACGAGTGTCTGCCACCTGCCGGACGAACTTCCGT
>DXOJ01000395.1 GCA_019412865.1 Bacteroides sp.
TTTTTGATAAACCGGAATTAAATCGGAAAATAACAAAGCGTTAACACCTTTATTTTGATATTCCGGTTTCACTGCAACGAGTAGCAGATCAAGCATTTTGGCACGACGTTTCATGAATAATGCCTTTAACAGATAGAACCATCCGAGCGGCAACAGACGTCCGTTTGATTTCTGTAAAGCTTCAGCGAGAGATGGCATAGAGATACCTACACAGACTAGTTCATCATTGGCATCAGTAATCAGTGTAACCATCCGTAAGTCAAGGATCGGCAGATACATTTTCACGTATTGGTCGATTTGCCGCTGTGTCAGCGGAGAATAACCATAAAGTGGACTATATGCTTCGTTCATCAGTTCGAAAATCTTCTGTCCATAGTCTTTGGCTATCTTTCTTCCGGAAGTATATTTCTTTATCTTAAGGTTGTATTTTCGTTGGATCAGTTCGGAGATACGCTTATGTTTGTCGGGAATAGCATCCGGTATGTAGATTTTGTATTCCACCCAGTCGGCATCTTTCTCGAAGCCTAGTTTTTCCATGTGTACCGGATAGTACGGGTAGTTGTAGATAGTGGCCATGGTGCTAAGCTGGTCGAATCCTTCGATCAGCATTCCTTCCGCATCGAAATCAGTAAATCCGAGAGGACCGGCAATATGAGTCATACCCCGTTCTTTTCCCCATTCTTCCACTGTTTTGATAAGTGCGGATGATACTTCGGGATCGTCGATGAAGTCTATCCATCCGAAACGAACGTTTTTACATTCCCACTTCTTGTTCGCCTGGTTATTGATAATTGCAGCTACACGTCCTACTATTTTATCGTCCCGATATGCGAGGAAATAATCAGCTTCACAGAATTCGAATGCTGCATTTTTCTTCTTGTTGAAGGTGTTGAGCATGTCGTCATAGAGGTCAGGCACAGAGTAAGGGTTGCCCTTGTACATTCTGTAATTGAAACGGATAAATTTCTTAAGTTCTCTCTTTGTAGAGACTTTCTTGATTGTAATAGCCATATCTCGTATTTATGATTTGAGGAAGCAAAGATACGTGATAATCTTTAAATTACAACGCGCCGGAAAGAGAAAATATAGTCTCTGGACGATTAGGGAGTGGACTGTAAATATGAAAAATACCGGAAATGATGATCATACATTCATTGCCGGTATTCTTTTTCTGTTTTTGTAGGCCGTTTATTGGCTGATGTGTCCTTCGAAAGGCGAGGCAGGCAAACCGGCTGCGTTGTATAAGTTAGCATCATCGGGATTATCTCCCCAAGCATATCGTACAGAGACCGGTTGCTGTATTTCCTTATTCCATACTATTACTTTATTGTTTTCGATTTTAGCCTGTGCCCATTGGTATTTTCCATCTGCGCCGGCAATGGCGAATCCTGATAAATAGCCATATTTATTACGAGCTACTAGTTGCTCGTCACAAGCGTTAAAGGTGACCTCCAGTGCATCTCCGATTCTTTTTACCGACTGGAATATCGGGCCGGTGCAAACAATAGAGTTATATCCGTAATCATTGTGGAGAGCATGCAAAGCAAGTCGTTTACCTACATCTTGTTTGTTGCGGGGATGTATGTCATTTTCTTCACCGATGTCTATAATGACGGCCTGTCCTGTATGTGGTAAGGCCAGTGTCTTCGACTGTGTATCCCGCAGGTTTGCCCAATGACTTTCAGAGGGCTGCTTGGCCGGAGACATGAAGTTTGCTAATTGAACCCAATAAAATGGGAATTCGTTATTCCATCTACTTCTCCAGTCTGTAATTAAAGCCGGAAATAAATCAATGTATTCGTTGGCGCGGGCGGCATTGTTTTCTCCCTGATACCAGATTACCCCTTTCATCCCCAAACCTACCAGTGGATGAATCATTGCGTTGAACAGCAAAGAAGGAAAAGCGTTAGGACCATATTCTACATAATCATATTGTGCACTCGATACTGCAACTTTATACTTCCAATTATCACACAAAGGGAAAATTCGGTTGTTGACTTTCAGGTATACTTCATCTTTAGGACCATATAGACCGCCTCCTCCACGATAGTCGGATATTTTAATAGTGATGGTATTCTGTTCCTTTAATACTTCTGCCGGGATCTTGTATAGACGTTTCAGGTCATATCCTACCGTTCGTCCTACTTCATGTCCGTTAACCCAGGTAATGTCATCGTCATCGATAGTACCGAGACTCAATTCTGCATCCTGTCCTAAACAGTTGACCGGTATGGAAAACTGATAAGTAAACCATACAACTCCATCTATACCGGATAATTCCTCATTTGACCATAATGACGGAACAATATGTTCCTTCCAGTTTTCTGTAGAGGTGTTTTCTAAATACCATTTCTCTTTTTCTCCCGGTTCGTTTATGATGGCTTGTTCGAATTCCTTTTTGACTTTGTCACTGTGTTTGATGTATTCTTCGAATTCAGAAGAGCGCATACGGGCTAATGATTTTTCATATTTCGGAAAATGCTCTATCACTTCCATGCTCATCCAGGTTTCGATGTCCGTACCACCCCATGAGGAGTTGATGAATCCGATAGGAATATTGAGTTTTTGGTATAATTCACGTGCAAAGAAATAGCCGACAGCTGAAAAATCAGAAGCGGAGGCGGGTGAACATACTTCCCATTTACCTTTTAAGTTGGTTTTAGGAGTGTGTCCCATTTCTTGAATTACATTGAATGAACGGATTTGAGGGTAATTGGCAGCTGCAACTTCTTCAATGGCGTGATTAGCACTACGTAGACGAAACTCCATATTTGACTGTCCGCTACAGATCCATACTTCACCGACTAAAATATCAGTAAATGATAAGGCTTGTTTGGGGCTTTTCACGCTTAGAGTATACGGACCACCAGCTTGCATAGGGGGCAGGCTAATTGACCATTTCCCATTTTTATCTGTCCGGGTACTCTTTTTTGCATTTCCTAATGTTACACTGATTCTCTCGCCGGCATTGGCAGTTCCCCATATATTGATTGGTTTCTCGCGTTGCAGCACCATGTGGTCTGAAAAGAAAGAAGGTACGGAAAGCTGTGCCATAATTTGTGATAGGACAAATAGCAAGCAAACTGTTAATGATAGAAGTTTTTTCATCATGTGAGTATCTGGTGATTATTCATTAATATATTCTTTGGGAAGTAGAATCTTACGAAGCGTATCGGCAAAGATTGCGGCCATGCGCTGTTGAATAAATGAATGTTCTCCATGAGGCGGATGCCATCCAAATACTTCTCCATGAGTCTCTTGTGAATCTCCTGTGTAGATTAGGCTATATTGTTTTCCTGTAACCGGATGTTTTTGGTTTTTGGAGAATCCGATGTATCTGTCGAATTCTACTACTGGAAATCCCCATTTCTCTGCCAGTTTTCGAACTGAAGTGTTGAATATCGGACGACTGTCATGCCAATGAGTACATAAGACAATAGAAGCTGGTTTTCCATAATGAGTATTGTAATATTTGGATTTTGGATTGAATTTTTGGTTATAACAGTCTGATATATACCGCTTGATGACATAGTCATAGCAAACGGCATAGTCGGAAGCATCAAAAGGAGTTTTATAATCTTTGTAGTTCTCTTTTAAGTTGGCTTCGTTATATACATCTTTTTCATGTACTTGCATAAGAACAAATACGTCGATGTTGTCAAACTCTTCCGGGGTATAGAGAGTGCCGTCCAGCATTTTATTTGCAGTGTGAGCAATAGATTCTGCACTAACAGCCCGATTGATGGGAATGGCGTGAAGGGCACGACATCCCATTTCAAACCATTTATTATTAGGTTCGGCAAAGGAGGCTCCAGATAATAAAATGGTATAGGTGTCTTTATTTTGGGCTGCTCCTGCTAAAGCGAGCAGGCAAATAAATGTGAATAAGGTGATTTTTTTGTACATAGTTATCATTGATTAATTAATTGGTGAGTGAAATCGAGTTCAAGTGAATGTTTTCCGGCTTGTAAAGTTATAGATTTTGGGGATTCTGGCATTGTAAAAGGAACAAATGTTACAGAAGTTTCTGCCGGGATATCGATTGTATAACGGATGCAGTCATTAGTTTGACGAACCCAGTTGATATTTAACCAACCATAGGGAGTATTATAGCGTATGGTAAGTTCATTCATGTCTGACGGAAAGAAAGGTTTTAGCAGAACATGCTTGAATCCGGGATGTTTTTCATCGATCTGAATCCCTCCCAGTCCTTTGTATAGCCATGCTCCAATTTCTCCGAACATAATATGGTTATATGAGTTATCAATAACGACATCTGTCCGCCAATTTTCATGTAGAGTTGTAGCTCCTTGTTTGATCCAGTAGCCCCAAGAAGGGTAGGTGTCTTGTGATGCGACTTTATAAGCTGTTTCCGCATATCCGTTATCTGACAGGGCAGAAAGTAGAGCCTTGCTTCCTAATAAACCGACATCCAGATGATAATCGTCTTTTTCTACCAATTCATGTAGTTTGGCAGCAACTTTCTTTTTATCTTCTTCTGGAACGATTCTCCAATATAATGGCATGGCAAGTTCTGTCTGTGTTCCCTCTGCATATATTCCTGTTTCCTTATTGAGAAAACTGTTGTTGATGGCATTTTTTATTTTTTGTGCCAACGTGTTATAATAGGATGCATCTTTTGTATATCCGAGAAGTTTGGCTGCTTTTGCCAGAATACAGACGTCCGTATAATAATAGATAGAGGAAGTCAAGGTTATATTACTTTTTGAGTGTACAGGTACCCAGTCTCCCAATCCCCAGTCTGTAAGATGATTGGTTGATATGGATTCTATATAGGAGACATATTTTTTGATTGGTTCGTACATATACCGGAGTAATGTGGCATCTCCGTAAAAACGATAAATTTCCCAGGGGATAATGGCGACAGCACTCGTCCAGTCAACTCCGTTGGCCCAATCATAGCCCCATACAGAAGTTGGAATGATACATGGGAGTACTCCGTTGTCTTTTTGCTCATCACAGAAATCGTTCATCCATTTCTCATATATAGAGATACCATCAAAATTGTATAATCCTGTTTCTATGGCAATATGTGCGTCTCCTGTCCAGCCATTTTTTTCCCGTTGAGGGCAGTCAGTCGGGTAACCGAACAAGTTGGCTAAATAGGAACTGTTAGTGGCTTCCCATATTTTGTTTAGCAGATCGGATGACGAGGACCAGTAGCCGATGGTCGGAACATCACTGTGCATTTCTACTGCAATAAGATTTTCGTCGGATAATTGAATAGGGTCAGATGATGAGACTTCTACAAACTGAAAACCTTTGTAGTTGAATTTGGGCATGAATCTATCTTGCTTTCCGCTAAGAATGACGATGTCTGTCTGAAAAGGATCGCTGTCGTCTGTCGGCCGGTAGTGATAATCTATATTTGCCATGTTTACCATACCGTTTTTGTCTAAAAGTTCCCCATGTTTCAGGCGCAGTTTTGTTCCTTTTTTTCCTTTCACTTTTAGTTCGGTGACACCTGCAATGTTTTTGGGGAAATAATAGACGTAGCAGCTGTCATTTATTTTTTTACATTGAGTTGCTGTATAGCGGGCTGTTTCACGAATCGGATGCATAACTTGTGATTTGATCGTTTCCGTAGGCGATTCGGTTTCTTGTGCATGATACCATCCGGTAGCGTTGAATCCGGGGGAGTCCCAGCCTGTTACTTCTTTCTGTGCATCATAATGTTCGGCTGTATAAATACTGTTGAAAGTAACCGGGCTGTCAGTTGTTTGCCAGGTTGAATCAGTACCCAGATATTCTGTTGTTCCGTCTGTGAAACGCAGATGTAGTTGTGCTGTGAATCTGGGACGATTTCTCCATGAAGCCTTGTCGAAAAACCATACGGCTGTGGATTGATGATTGTACCATCCATTACCTAATTGTACTCCCATAACATTCTCACCCATAGACAGTAATGAGGTAACATCATGAGTGACTGATAGAATACGTTTGTCGAAATGTGTATACATAGGGTCTAGGAAATGATTTCCTGCCCGTTTCCCGTTGATAGAGAGCTCATGCAGGCCTGCCGATGCAATAGTGAGTAAAGCTTGTTCGATTGTTTTGTCTAATTGGAAGCTCTTTCTATAATAGGGTGCCGGACGGTATGTGATGTCATGTCTGTCAGTAATCCATTTCCCTTTCCAGTCATCGGGTGATAAACATCCTGTTGTGAAGGAGGATATAGGGGAAAATGTAGTTTTCTGTTTGGAGGCGGTTTGATAGCCTATTTTCCAATAATAAGTCGTATATGAATCTAATGGTTGTCCATCATAGGAGACTCTTATAGGAGCTCCTATGATGGATTTGTTCCAATAACTGGACTGACAGTCTGATAATTGAGTACTGTCTGTTGATAGCCATATTTCAACTCTGTTAATACTATCTTCCTCGAGCAGCGGAAATTTCCAGGAGAGTCTGGGAGTTTGAGTATCCACTCCTATAGGAACGGGCATATTCTCACATTTTAGTTCAAATGGCGTTTTTAACTTTTGAGGTGCACATGAGAATAGGGTTATACCCAATAGTAAATACAAATAGGACAGAATTGGAATATGTGCCATATTGGTTAGTTGGTTATTGATGAATTTACTTTTTTCTTCTTTCTTCGAGTTCTGTTGATATCTCATAGAGTCTTTTTTCATTTAACGGATAACGTGAAATGAAGAATGCTGATAGCATGGTGGCAATTGCCGGGAAAATACTCATCATCATACAAATGCCGGTTTGAGCAAAGTCAGATTGAATTACATTTGCTTTGAAACCGAAATAAGCTAGTAACCATCCGGTCAAAGCACCTCCAATAGTCCAACCGAACTTTTGAGACATGGACGAAGAAGAAAATATCAGACCGGTTGCACGTCTTCCGGTTTTCCATTCGGAGTAATCTGATATATCTGCATACATAGACCATAACAAGGGAGAAATAATACCCGCACAGATACTTATTAAGACCTGTAAACAAAGAATTCCCCAGATAAAATCTTTAGGAAGGAAGTAGAATAAAACGCTTAGAATGGTAGCGCCAACCATTGCCATAAAATAAGTTTTCTTTTTACCGATTCTCTTGGTCAAGGATGGCACAAACATGATTCCGAGAATATTGGCTGCTTGGCCTAATACCAAGTAGATAGTAATTAGAGTAATGGCACTGTTCATGAGTGAGAAAGAGAATGTATCGGAGCTGTCTACATAATATTTGAAATAGAATACAGCGGAACCGTCACGAAGAGAATTGAAAACTAATGCCATGATTCCTGCACATAAAAGAATCCACCAGGGTTTGTTTCTGCCCAGATCTTTCAGATCTTCTTTCAGCGACCCTTTTTCTTCTTTTATGGGCTGCACTCTTTCTTTTGTCCATAGAAAAGTTAATAAGAACATTCCACTAGCCATAATCGCAAATACGACTGCAGCCATTTGCCAGCCGAAAGCGATATCGGGTATATTCTCCGTTATCTTCATTTTACTGAATATATCGACCAGTGGCTCAATGAGGAATAGTACCAGAATACTTCCTCCAAAAGCAAATGTCATGCGGTAGGAGGAAAACTCTGTGCGTACTTGCGGATTGGCAGACATTACTCCTAATAGAGATGCGTATGGAACATTGATTAATGAATATACCATCATCATAAGGGTGTATGTGGCATAAGCAAATATTATTTTGGTAGTCATGTTATCTCCAAAAGAGGAGAAGGTCAGTATACCACAGATGCCGAATGGTATGGCTACCCATAGTAGGTAGGGGCGGAATTTACCCCAGCGTGAGCTTGTCCGATCGCCTAATATTCCAACAAACGGATCGAGGAAAGTGTCCCAAATGCGTGTGATAAGGAACATTGTTCCTACCACTGCCGAAGAGATACCTACCACGTCTGTGTAGAAGAATAGCAGATACATTGTGAATAACTTCCAAAACATGGAAGAAGCAGCATCTCCTAATCCATACCCGATTTTTTCTCTTAGTTTTATGTTTTCCATGGTGATGTATTTATTGTTTCAGGTATTGTTTATTGTGGTTTACCATAGTAATGATCCGCTTCACAGATTCTATAGAACGGAAACCGTCGGTTGGTGTGTGCAGACAATAATCTACAAGCTGGCTTACTGTTGATTCGGCTACATGAAGACGGGTGTCCGAAGACGCATAATAGATATAAATTTTTCCGTTATCATCTTCAATCCATCCGTTTGAGAATAATACATTCGATACATCACCGATTCTTTCTTCTCCTATAGGGGCCATGAAATAACCTGCAGGTTCAGCTATAATTTCTGTCGGATCTTCTAAAGAAGTCATGTATAAGTATAATACATAGTCGTCCCTTAAAAAGTGCCCATCTGCGGAATATTGTACGGAAACAGTA
>DXOJ01000396.1 GCA_019412865.1 Bacteroides sp.
CAATATAACATTCTTATTTTCAATCACATATAACACATTTCAATTCAAACCTAATTTTACAACGAACTGTACTAGCCCACTCAAAACAGCACTGGCCTCTTTTGTTTCACTATCTTTATTATAGTCCATCAGATTATTCATGAAGGCAACATATTCCGTATCAGATTCTACTTTTGATGCAGAAAAAAGAATACTATTTTTCACATAATCAGATGTTGCAGCAATACGCTTATCTACATCCGGAAACTCTTTCATTACACGAATCTCCTTGTTTGTACTAGAACGGAGTTCCCGGATAAAAGGGAAATAAGCATCTGTACATTCAATTACACATGAATCAGATTCATGGGACAAAATAGAAGAACGTATATCTTCTGTTGAAGTAGTATCCATAAATACGACATCAACAACATGCCATTTATTTCCACATCTAAACGCTTGTATAAGGACAAATTTCCCATTAACATTCGGCATCACATATAGAATCTTCTTAGTGTATTTACATTCGGTATCTGGATTGAAGAAATTAATAGTGCCATTACAAGCATACAAGTTTCTTTTTCGCCGGTTACTAAACTCTATATACTGCTCACTACACAAATCCACAACGACATATCGGAACGTATCAGACAGGTGCCCGTGCTCCTCATAAGTCTGCAAGGTAGTTTTATTCTTGACCTTAGTTTTAAGAATGGCACCGTTAGCATCTTTCTGTACGCTCATGTAGTCCTCAATAGATACCGAACATGATTCGTCAATGTATATCTCTATACCGGGAACAGTACAATCAAAGATAGCATTGATAAACTCACCGGTCATGGCAACACTCGGATTCTTATTGCCTACCTTATCCTCAATCTCGAATCCTTCTTTCTGCAATGTATCTATGAATAAGTCCATCCAAGAACGTTTTTCATCATCAATGCTATTGGCCACCTTTGTTGAGGCATCCCCGTGTAGGTAGACTTTATCACTATACCTGATATCTTTCAGATACTTGGCTACAAGTTTAGAGGACTTCTTTACTGTATTGTTAGGATTTTCGGCGCATGTCTCATGGAACTGCCAAACCTTGATACCGGTAGTGAAATCTACTTGCCAGTACGACACACTGATATATGGCAGTACGTTATTATCTACTGATATATGAATAGGCAGGTCCGGGATATATTTATGTTCACCGGAATGTTTGCCACGGTTGAACGAACCGAAGAACTCGCTACCGGTACGAATAACACCCCACTCTCCCAATGCGTACACATTGTAATAATCCGGATCGTGGACTCTATCATACTCAAAGTCGGCAACACATTGCTCATCATAGAAACCATACGTACCGTCAGGACTACCGACCACCCAAAAATTATTCAAATAGGTAGATTGGATAATAACTGTATTAGGTGCCTGTTCCTCGATTTGCTTAGTACGAAGATTAAGTATTTGCCTGGGTGCATTCTTCTTTACGGATTTGACCTTGGTAAGTTCTTTCGGCAACTCTTTGCCGGCAATGGTAACCGTCATCGGTACATCATGCCATTTGTCTTTATCAATGAACTCTTTCTTTATCCAGTGGCTTTCACTGATCGGATTAAAGGTACAAATAATTTGCTGCCCTTTCTTACCACGCAAACGCTTACGTAGCTGCTTGAAATCCGGATGCTCGAACTCTGACCATTCCTCTAACTGAACACGCTTATAATTGGAGATACCTTTTATCTTTTCCGGATCGTCAAGACCGGAAAAATCTATCTTCGCACCATTAACCAGACACTTAATAGTATTCTGTTGGAACTTGAACAAATGGGATATGCCAAGACCGGCCGCAGCGACTTTATAATCTTCATAAATGGTTTTGAGAATAGAAGCTCCTACTTTACGCATGACAAGAGTGTTCTCACCATCCTGTAATGTCTGTATCAGTATTGTTTGTGCCACACTATACGACTTACCGGAAGATGAACCTCCATAGAGAATGATAAAACGGATAGTCTCATCATTCAAGTACTTCAATAGATAGAATCCGTTAGGATTTAGCTTCTTATAATTTATAACCATATTGTTCTAAAAGTAAGGTTTCTCCGTAGGGTGAATACTGGATTTTGCAGTTCAAATTGTTCTATTCTTCCGAATCCTCATTATCTTCAAATCCGATACGAAGTTCACCGACTTTATTTCCGTCTCCACCTTTGATGTTGACATTCTTATCGGCTTCCCATCCATTCCAGGCACCAAGAATCCGGGCGGCTTCTGTCTTGCCGTTGAACTCATAATTAACCACTCCTCTATTATTCTGAATCTTCTTCAACGCATTACGGGCACGCTTTGGAAGTTGGGACGGACTTCTCATCTTTGTTTTCCCGGTAACAGGGTCTACATAATGTAAATCATCGGGATCAGCGAGTACAATATCCATTAATACCTTCTCGACCGTTTTCCTCTCTACTTCAGTCTCTTTCGCCCTCTGTTGCTTAATCTCACTTATCCTTGCACTAACCTTGCTATTGGCTAACAATCTGCTAGCAGCACTCCAAATCGTTTCAGGTTTCATCTTTGACGCATCATAAGACATCCTATATGCTTCACTAGCATTACCTTCTGTATCAACGTAGTATTTACAGAATTTCTCTTGCTTGAATGTTAATGGTTTCTCTTGCTTTCCCATATCAATTGTTATTTATTCCTACGAGAAAAAGAAGCTGCTCTCTATCCTTTAAAAGCTCATAGGTGGCAAGCAGTGTGCTGCCAGTTGTTAATATGTCATCGTACACTATTATCTTCTTTTCCTTTATCGGACGAAGAAGAAAGAATTCCGGATTCAATCTATCTTTAGTTAGGCACTGAATTGCATTCTCATAGAATGGTATTTTCACCGCCCCAGCTATTTTCGTGCAGATAGAGGTTGCAAAATGAAAGCCCTCGTAGTGTCTCCGTCGCGGTGTGGTGACTATACACCATCCTTCACATCCCCCTACAATGAAGCGGTGGAGAAACTCACACGCTCTCTCTGCAAAGAATGATGCAAGTTCCTCCGACTGTTTAATTTCTGAAAAGCTGGTACCGGTCTTGGAACGGGTGAACTGGGAGATGTAATAGATATCACCCTTTTTATGAAGTGACACCTTTTCTCTCAAATCACATAACCGTTCCTGATGAGACCAGCTCTTACCTTTCACCGCTTCCGGCTTATCCCAGTCGTCAATACGACATATCTTTCCCTTTCCTTTCATCAAAGATCTTCTTTACTCCGTCCTCGACAGATGTGTAAGACAAAGGTACTAAATAGATATCCCGGTTCACCGACTGCTCCAAATTGTCAAAATCTCGTTTTTTATTAATCAACTCTATTTCAATCGGTTTGTAGTATTTTACTAAAGAAGCAAAATACATAGTAGTCACAGGTTGAACGTTACAAATATTGATAAGTTGCCGGTTACAACCCACCGAATAGATAAGCCCCTCAATGACATCATCTATGTAAGTGAAGCACCGGATATTCTGACCACAGTTGTATAATGACACGTTTTCCTTTTCCATCAGGAACCAGAGAAGAGTTCTTTTTCGCGGATTAGGTCCATATACATTATGCAGCCGGCACCCGGTCGCAGCCTTACAATAGATAGATGCATACTGTTCATCAAAGTACTTACTTATACCATAGAGACTTGTTGTGTTCTCCGGGTTCGCGGTCGATGAACTGGCATATACTAATTTTACATGGTATTGGTTACATGCATCGGCTATGCACATAAAGGTATCAATATTATCTTTCCGGATCTGTTCCAGATTTCCATTGAATACACTTGTTTGTGCTGCCAGGTGAAATACACAGTCGATATCACCGTACTTTAGAAGTTCACATACTTTTGAAGCTTCAGTACCGTTCTTTCGATCGATACCTATCACTTCAACATTTCTTTTCGCTAATTCTTGGCAGAGGGCTTTACCTATGAAGCCTTCACTGCCAGTTACAATCATTTTTCTCATCATCACAAAAAAATAAAGGTGTATCGGATAACCAATACACCAAAGGTTCAACAATTATATAAATTTCAGTTCTTATTATCATAATCTTTCCTTACTTTTGCAGTATGAATAAAGATAGAAAAAGAGTTCTGATAATAGGTAACGGATTTGACCTTTGTTTAGGCAGAAAGACTTCATACAAGGACTTTTGCCAATCTGAATTTTGTCCCAAAGACTACCCATCTCCTTTAATCAAACATTTAAATGACAAATGGAACGATAATTTAGATGCGGTCAAGTGGTATGATTTGGAGAATGAACTAAGTTATTATTATACTAAAATTAAGAATAATAATGGGCATCCATTCGATTTATATAATAGCACAGAAAGAAAAATATTAGAAATGATACATGCCTATCATGGTATTTCTGAATATAATGATTTAATACAAACAAATGCTGAGACTGTTAATAGACTATTAAAGATAGGCGTATTATCCAAACCTGGACTTTCTTACATAATCTGTTTATCACATGAAGATGTGCTAAATTCTCCAATTGAACGAGATAAAAAAGCCGTACAGTTGATTAAAGTTGGGTTAATGCAATACCTAATAAAAATTCAAAAAGAAGCTATTAATGAAAACTCCATAGCTGCTACAGTAGCAAGAACATTTATCAAAAGCAATGTAAATGATGAAATTGTCATATACTCTTTTAATTATACAAGTTTTGGAGCAATAG
>DXOJ01000397.1 GCA_019412865.1 Bacteroides sp.
TCCTGCGAAAGTACAGAGTGCTTTGCTGGAAGCTATGCAGGAACGTCAGGTTACTATTGGTAAAGAAACATTCATGTTACCGGAACCTTTCCTTGTATTGGCAACTCAGAACCCTATCGAACAGGAAGGTACTTATCCGCTTCCTGAAGCACAGGTTGACCGTTTCATGCTGAAAGTAGTCATTGATTATCCGAAGTTGGAAGAAGAAAAATTGATTATTCGTCAGAATATCAATGGTGAGAAGTTCAATGTGAAACCTATTCTAAGAGCGGATGAAATTATTGAAGCACGTAAGGTTGTTCGTCAAGTCTATCTGGATGAGAAGATCGAGCGTTATATTGTAGATATCGTATTTGCAACTCGTTTCCCTGAAAAATATGATCTCAAGGAACTGAAAGATATGATCGGATTCGGAGGTTCACCTCGTGCGTCTATCAATCTGGCTTTAGCTGCTCGTACGTATGCATTCATCAAACGTCGCGGCTACGTTATTCCGGAAGATGTACGTGCTGTAGCACACGATGTTCTTCGTCACCGTATCGGATTGACATACGAAGCTGAAGCTAACAACATGACTTCGGACGAAATCATCAGTAAGATTCTGAATAAGGTTGAAGTACCCTAATTTGTAGTTATAATACAGTCAATAAGTAGTCATAAATATCTATGCATGACTACTTAACTACCTACTAATTAACTACTGTATAAATGGAAACAAGTGAAATACTAAAAAAAGTTCGCCAAATTGAAATAAAGACACGAGGATTGTCTAACAATATCTTTGCAGGCCAGTATCATTCGGCTTTCAAAGGTAGGGGTATGTCATTTTCGGAAGTCCGTGAATATCAATTCGGTGATGATATACGTGACATAGACTGGAATGTGACTGCGCGCTTCAATAAACCTTATGTGAAAGTGTTTGAAGAAGAACGTGAACTGACAGTTATGTTAATGGTTGATGTTTCCGGAAGTTTGGAATTTGGTACGATCAAGCAGTTAAAGAAAGATATGGTGACGGAAATCGCTGCTACTCTTGCTTTCTCTGCCATCCAGAATAATGATAAAATAGGTGTGATTTTCTTTTCAGACCGGATAGAGAAGTTTATTCCTCCCAAGAAAGGACGTAAACATATCTTGTATATTATCCGTGAATTAATTGATTTCCAACCGGAAAGCCGTCGCACAAATATTCGTCTTGCCTTGGAATATTTGACAAACGTAATGAAAAGGCGTTGCACTGCATTTATCTTATCAGATTTTATTGACCAGGAAAGCTTTAAGAATGCGCTGACCATTGCTAACAGGAAACATGATGTAGTAGCATTGCAAGTATACGACAGGAGAGTCAGTGATCTTCCTCCAGTAGGACTGATGCGAATCAAAGATGCAGAAACTGGGCATGAACAATGGATTGACACTTCTTCCAAAGCTGTACGCCGGGCACATCGCGACTGGTGGATACAAAAGCAGACTGAACTGAACGATACTTTTACCAAAAGTAACGTAGATGCTGTATCCGTCAAAACCGATCAGGATTACGTAAAGGCATTGCTGAATTTATTTGCCAAACGAAATTAATGGAATCAAAGATGAATAGAAATATTATTCTGATAGCATTATTAGGTCTATTGTTTGTCAGTAAAGCAGTAGCACAGTCTGTTACAGTAGAAGCAAAAATTGATTCACTGCAGATACTGATCGGCGAACAGGCGAAAGTGCAACTGCAAGTAGCCATGGATGCCAAACAGCGTGCTATTTTTCCTGCTTACACTGATACACTGGTAAGAGGTGTGGAAATTATAGAAACAGTCAAACCAGATACCCAATTCCTGAATGATCGTCAGCGGATGGTGATTACGCAGGAGTACATTATCACTTCTTTTGACTCTGCTCTATATTATCTCCCGCCAATGCCAGTTACCGTAGATGGGAAAGTGTACAACTCCAAAGCTCTCGCATTAAAAGTATATTCAATGCCGGTTGACACCTTACATCCGGACCAGTTCTTCGGACAAAAATCTGTGATGAAAGCTCCTTTTGCATGGGAAGACTGGTATGGATTGATCGCTTGTTCATTCTTGGCTTTACCTTTGCTTGGTTTGCTGATCTATCTGATTGTTCGCATACGTGATAATAAACCGATTATCCGTAAAATTAAAGTTGAACCTAAATTGCCGCCACATCAGGCTGCAATGAAAGAGATAGAACGTATCAAGACAGAGAAGGTGTGGCAGAAAGGGCAATCGAAGGAGTACTATACCGAACTTACCGATGCTATTCGTACATATATTAAGGATCGTTTCGGATTTAATGCATTGGAAATGACTTCTTCTGAAATAATTGATCAGTTACTGGAAATGAATGATAAAGAGGCCATATCAGACCTAAAACTATTGTTCCAGACTGCTGATTTAGTGAAGTTCGCCAAGCATAATCCTCAGATGAATGAAAACGATGCCAATTTGATTAATGCCATTGATTTTATCAATGAGACCAAACAACCGGAAGAGGAAAATCAGAAACCGCAACCAACGGAAATCACTATTATTGAGAAACGTTCTTTACGTGTTAAAGCTATGCTGATTTGTGGAATTGCATTGTTATCAGCAGCATTGATCGGTACCTTTATATATATAGGTCTACAGTTATACAATCTTTTTGTAT